>CAYOCA010000080.1:0-5502 GCA_964402345.1 uncultured Muribaculaceae bacterium
TAATCCAACTCTGAATTAGTTATCTATCAAAACTCGAAAAGTTCGAGCGTATTTCACTCTGGTGCCGAATGACAGAATTGAACTGTCCTCTGAAGCTTACCACGCTTCTATTCTACCACTAAACTAATTCGGCATAAGAGTTCTAATAAATTATTAGAACCAAATTAATTTTATATATATTATAATTGCTATTGTAACACGATAAAAAGCAAAAACTGAGAAATCATGTTTCTTAATATAATTAAGCAAAAACTTAATACTAATGATTCCTACAATAAAAGAGGTTAAAACACCAATAATTACTTCTGTAGTAAATTCTAATTCACCAACTTTTAAAATAGTTGCACCAGCTATAATAGGAACTGATAACAAAAAAGTAAATTTAGTAATCGCCTCTTTACTAAGTCCCATTAATCTACCTGCTAGAATGGTTGTTCCACTTCTAGAAAATCCAGGAAAAACAGCAAATGCTTGAGAACAACCCACTAAAAATGCTTGTTTAAGTGTAATATTTTCAAATGTTACTTCTCTTTTGTTATAGTGTTTACTCGCCCAACGATCTCCTGCGTAAATAAAAACTCCCATCAATGCTAAAAATAAAGCGATTAACCAAATTTGTTCTCGAAAATATCCTTCGATCACATCATCTAATAAAAATCCTACCAAAGCAGCTGGAATAGTTGCAACGATTAGATACCAAAACATTTTTCCATCTGTCCTCTTTTTTTTATCCTGAATATTTTTAATTGCTCCAACAAATAACTTCCACCACTCTCCAAAATAAATAACGACTACCGCTAAAAGTGTCCCAAAATGAAGAGCAATATCAAATGCCATAGATGACTCTTGCCATCCTAATAAATAAGGGATTAATATTAAATGAGCAGAAGAAGAAATTGGTAAAAATTCACCTATTCCTTGTAAAACACCTAAAACAATGCCTTGAATAATTGTCATATTCACTCCCCTTTTCTTTCACATTTACGATTATAACAAAAAAGAAAATAATTGTAAATATGATTTAAAAACAATGTCATAATAATTCAATTTGCGTAAACTATATTAGATATGTAAAGGAGGTAAAATTATGTATTACTACGGTGGATATAGTGGTGGCTACAACAATTCATGTGGCTGTAACAGTTACCCTACATATGGTGGCTATGGATATGGTGGCGGCTACGGATATGGAGCAGCAATCATTTTAGTATTATTTATTTTATTAGTAATTATAATTGGTACTAGAATAACAGTCTAAATGAGAAAGAAGAAGAATCTTCTTTTCTTTTTTTGGGTTTTGTGCTATTATATATTCACAAGGAAGTGATTTTATGCTTAAAACTTGTGATATATTAGATGAAAAAGATGAAAGAATAAGAGCTAAAAATACAGATTTAACTTTTCCTTTAACTAATGTTGAAAAAAAAACAATTCATGATATGTTACAACATTTATATCTTTCTCAAATTGAAGAACAAGCTAAAAAATATCATTTGAGACCAGGAATGGGTTTAGCAGGACCACAGGTTGGAATGAACAAAAATTTTTTTGTTGTTTGTCATGAAGAAAAAGAAGGTGTATTTAAAGATTATGTACTAATTAATCCAAAATTAATTTCTCATTCTGAAGAATTAATTTACTCTAGTGGAGGTGAAGGTTGTCTTAGTGTTAACCGTGAAATAGAAGGAATTGTCCCAAGATATGCCAGAGTTACAGTTGAAGGATATGATATAGATGGTAATAAAATAAAAATTAGAGCACGTGAAGAATTATCCATTGCTTTTCAACATGAAATGGATCATTTACAAGGAATTTTATTTTTTGATAAAATTGATCCTAAAGATCCTTATAAAAATATAGAATATATGCGAGAGATATAAAAAAATAGATAAGAGCTAAATTTTATCTATTTTTTATTGCCATTTTAAAGAATTTTCTTCTAAAGTATAAACAAAATCTTGTGTTTTACAGTTATATTGAACTAACACGTAACTATTACTTATGTCTAATGTTTTAGTTGTATCCTTGGGGTTATTAATATTTTCTTCTGCATCTGTTTTAATATTACCACTTTCAACTAATACTTTAACAGGTAAATGACTATCAGCTAAAATTACTTCACTTTCTCCTTCACCTATACTTAAAATATTCTTTTTAATATTATTTTCTTTATCATCTCCCATACATAATCCATCAATAGACACGTCGTATCGATTATCTGATAAAAATATTTTAGCAGCATTTATAATTGAATTTTCCATATCTTTGTAATTATTTTCTCGATTAGTTTCAAATAAATAATTAACTGAAGGAATCATAATTGCCATTAAAATAGACAATATTACAACTACAGCAAGCATTTCTATTAAAGTAAAACCATTTTTATTTAAATTCATATGAATACTCCTTTTCTTCTTTTTATTATCTTTATAAGAAAAATCCTTGAAAAATCAAGGGATAAATTCAACATGGTTGCCCCAGTTCGATTCGAACGAACGGAAATGTCGGAGTCAGAGTCCGATGCCTTACCACTTGGCTATGGGGCAATAAATAATAAAATTCATTCTTTTCAATTAATATTTAAACACTTTTTTTAAGGAAAGTCAACATAATTCAAATTCACCAATTTGGATCTAAAACACTTGATTTTTCTAGATAAAACATTTAAAATAAGTATCACTTCAAAAGTCATTACTAAAAATATAAGAGAAGAGTTGATTTTGTGGAAAAATATCTATTATTAGAGGAGAAAAAAAAGATACATTCATTAGTAATAGAACTTTGTCAAAAATTAAATAAGAATGAAGAATGTTTAGAATCCATTCAAAAACAATTTCAAACTTTAATCAAGGAAACAAAAGATGATTCAATAGATGACCTTTTAGATTTTTTTACTAACACCTTTTTAGAAAATATGAAACATTTGCTAAAAGAAGGAATTACCCCTGCGATGCAAGTAGGAATTCAGAATGACTTTTTCACCGTTTTAGGATATGGTGGAACTTTTAATGGAGATAAAAATTCTAAAGAAATAGAAAAAGATACTTTTTTTTCATTTGATTCTGTTAGTAAACTAGTAACATCAGTTATAATTATGATAATGGTTAAAGAAGGGAAAATAAAATTAACAGATACCCCCGAACATATCAATTCAGAATTTTCTCTCAACTCTCCAATTGAATCTATTCTAAAATTTACCGCGATGATTAAAACTGAAAAAAGAATAGACTATTTAAAGAAAGATGAAACGATTACTATATTAAAAAATGTAAGAGAAAATTTAGAATTAAAAAAAGAATATAAAAATTTTTATGAATATAATGATATTGGCTATATGATTCTGCGACAATGTATAAATGATTTTTTAGAACAATTAGATTCTTTATTAGAAAAGATAGATTCTAAAAATTTAACTTATCAATGGAATAAATATATGGATAAAATTACGGGAGGAAAATTAACAGAAGAATATATTACTCAAGATCCGAAAGGACGTGATATTCTATTTCCTGGACATACAGGATTATATGGAAATATTGAAGGAATAATTCAACTATATCAGAAAATTCTTTATTCAGATACCATCTTAACAGAAGATGAGAAAAAGTTATTATTTACTCAACCTTATCTAGACCCAATTGTCTATAATAAAGATGGTACACAAGCTATTGGAAAAAATAATAGTTACCAGTATATGACAAAAGTAGCAGGTATTTATCGAAAACCAAAGGGTATTACTGATATTTCTTATGATAAAATGACTTCTTGTGATATGTCTAACCTTACCACCGATTTAGCTAAGGCTAGTTACGGATGCTGTGGTAGTTGGGTAATAGGTGATGATTTATCTTATCAAAATCACTTTGGAACCTATGTAGGTGGTATCTTAACAAATCCTTATTCCATGATAGAACCTGGTATCTATCCAGAAAGGGTTAATTTAATTCCAAATAGTAATTTAACTGTAAATCAAAAAGGTACTATTTGGGGATACTCTCCTAAATTAAATTTCTATAAAGAACTTATTACCGAATATGGATTGTTGCTAGAACTATTAACAGCATATATACAAGAAAATGATGCAAAAGTACTTGATTCTAAAAAATATAAAAAAGTAAGAAAAATTGAAAAATAAAATCTATAAGAAAAGAATGTTTTTAATTCATTACTAATCTTATAGATTTTTATTACAATGAATTAACAAAAGAATTAAATATCTTCTTTGAGTTTTCATCCATTAAATATTCTGGATGCCACTGTAATCCTAACAAGAATTTATGATTAGGTAATTCCACTGCTTCTATGATACCATCAGTTGAGGTAGAAGATACAATCAAATCTTTCATTGGAAAATCAACGTAATCATGATGAATGCTATTAACAGGGATTATGTCTTTACCAATTATATCTTTTAATAGAGTACCATCATTTATAATATTTTGATGGATGTATTGATTTTCTTTTCCATAGTGATGATTATCTTTTAATTTTTTGGTCATATCAAACTTAATTCTATTTTGAGCATGCATATTACATAGTGCTTGAAATCCTAGACAAATCGCTAGAAGAGGTTTCTTATTTTGAATAGCGTATTCTATTACATATTCATCAAGTTTGTACCAAAATGTTCCTCCTGGAATTACAAAACCATCACACATATTTAAAATATAATCTAGTTTTTCCTTATCTGTTTCATCGAGCCTATCATGCCCCATTTTAATATCGACATAACTTTCTTGATTCGTGGGTAAAATACTAATTGTAACAACATTTTCATACAGAGAAAAAGTTTTTCTCATAGCGTCATTCACTTGCGTAATTTTTTGATTATCCTTATTATAGTAAGCTCTTCCGACAATTCCAATTAATTTCATCTTATCACATCCTCATCATTACTTAATTTTAGCATAATTGTTCATTTTTGTTAACTATATTATATCAACTATGCAGGATAAATGCATAAGAATTTTATAGATAAGTTTATGTTTGGTTTTCAAGCATAAACTTTGTTTGATTAGTATTAATAGTTTTAAATATTTTTCTAATTCTTTTTTTGTATTCATGAATATATTTGCTTAATTTTAAATTGATATTATAAAAAAATCGTACTGACTTAATTATATTTAGTGCTATTTTTCTTAAAGCCCTCAAATTTCTTGTTCTTTTTTTTAATGCCCGTATTATCATTTTCCTAAAGATAATATTTAAGTATGTAAAATTATTTTTCACTTCTTTATTTTTTTACCGCATTAGTTATTTACTTACTTTTTAATACATAATTCTTTGATTAGATTTTAATACCAAAACATATTATCCTTCAGTTTTAATTATATAGTTTTCCCATATGATTATATTATTCATAATTATACTTACTTATATTTAATAAAATACTCATCGATAACATCGTTATTAGTAAACTTGATCCTCCATAAGAAAGAAACGGTAACGTAACACCCGTTACAGGTATTAATCCCACAACTACCATTAAATTTAATAATGCCT
>CAYOCA010000081.1:0-5427 GCA_964402345.1 uncultured Muribaculaceae bacterium
GGTTTACGAGAGGGACATAAGAATGGGATGAAAGAAGGACATAAGAAAGGGATAGAAGAAGGAATCAAAAAAGGAATGGAAAAAGGCTTGGAAAAAGGAATTGAACAAGGAAAAAATCAAAATATTATGGATACAATAAAATCTATGTTAAGAAATAATTTAGATATAGAATTAATATCTAAAATAACCAATAAAACTGAAAATGAAATATTAAAAATTAAAGAATCAATGTAAAAATATGCAAAATTCATTGACGTAAAATTCTTAATCAACTGTGATATATGAAAAAGAATTTTAAAATTGATAAACCTAATTATAATATTGCATTAAATATAATGAATAACAGGGACCGACATTAGAATTAAGATTATAAATAATTCTATTTCTTTTTTCTTGAAAACAAGTTAGAATTATGCTATAGTTAATATAAAGTAAAAGTAAGAAAGAAAAAAAGAGATGGAGTGTTAAATGATGAATAAAAAAAGATTAATTATAACCAGTATTATTTCTATCATATTAGTATCTATTTTATTTATAGGAAGCACTTATTCTATATTTACATCTAGTGACGTAGATGAAAACTTAAATGTTTATAAAACAGGGGAATTAATTATTACCAGTACTAGCAACAATATTAAACTTGAAAATGTAATTCCTACTAGTAAAGATGAAGCAATCTCTATTACGCCTACTCGTATTACGATTAAAAATACCGGAACTGTTCCTTATATGCTTAATCTAATATTAGCAGATACTACAGCGGGAGAAGTAATAAATTACCAATACTTATATACTCAAGTTGGACAAATCGAACCAAAATTATTAAATGATTGTACTTCAACTTCTGTTCCAGTAAATGATACAACTTATAATGGAAGAATCATAAAAAACGATGTTGTCGTTCCAGCAAATAGTACAGTAAATATAGATGTTAGAGTATGGATAGCAGATACAGTAAAAAATACAGAAATTGGCAAATCCTTTTATGGAAGATTAGTTGTTGATGGAAAAGCAATTTATGATTATAATGAACAAATAGATAACTCTATTTTAGAAAATCCTGTTATTTTGTTATCGGAAGTAGAACCTGGTAGTTACGTTTCTTTAACACCTTCAAAAGCATCTTATACCACTGATACTACATATACAGGATATAATGAAACTCAAACAATTAATCCTCAAGAATTAAACATATGGAGAGTAATAAGTTTAAATGACGATGGAACAGTAGATGTTATTAGTGAATATGTATCCAGTGTAGATATTTATTTTTCTGGACTCACGGGATTTAAAAATTTCATAGGATACTTAAATATACTCGCGAGTCAATACGAGAATAATACTTATACAACAGGATCTAGGTATTTTGGATATAACGGTCAAACAGAGTATATTACAGATACATCTTTGTTTACCACTACTGCACCATGGAATAGTTCAACAGGAAACGGTACAGAAGAAAGTCATGGAGGAGGAGATACCCTATATGAAAATGATTATAATTTAGTGAAAACTGTTTTAGGTTCGTCTGTCGCGACGAATCCAAATGAGGAAAGAGCGTCATATTGGTTGTCTAGTCGACTTTACAGCTATAGTTCTTCAACGGAATTTGTCTGGAGTAGTCGTGGAATAGAAAAAGATGGGGAATTGTTAAGTATCACCATGTATTTATATAGCAATTCTAGTTTAATTTCTCACTCTTTCAGTAATGCTCTTCGACCGATACTTACCTTAAAGTCTAATCTCAGACTCACGGGAGAAGGAAGCAAAAATTCTCCTTATCAATTATTGACCTAATATTATTCGGAAAAAGCAAACAAGAAAGTCTTAATTTAAGTCTTTCTTTTTTTATATCATTACAAAGAAATAATAAAATTTTTTCTCTTTTTTTCAAAATTAAGAAGTAAAATGAAAATTTATCGGGAATAATATAATTAGAGGGGGATAACAACAACTTATGTAGAAATATGTCACATAAGAATATTGACTAGTTTTGTCGAATCCGTTTCTTAAAAATATTTTTTATGATAAATTAAAATAGCAAAGGGTGAAGGTAAATGTTGAAAATTAGTACAGAATTTAGAAAAGGAGTCTTATTTGTAAGACTAAAAGGGAGGATAGATAATGAGGGTTACTTAGACGAAATCCAAACATTAGTAGATTCCATAGGGATACGTTATATCGTATTTAATTTAAGTGAATTGAATGATGTTTCCTTAGATAGTATGAAACATATTATAAATTATAACAAAATATTATTAGAGAAAAAGAAAAAATTATTAATATGTGATGCTAGAAACATAAGGAATCGATTATTTAAAAATATCATTCCCAATATCAGCAAAGAAATAGATGCTTTTTCTCTAATATAGGAGAAAGCTATATGGATGATAGAATACTTATTGATTTAATAAAAGAAAACAAAGGACTTATTTGTTCAATTATTAATAAGTATGCAAAGTATTATGACTTTGATGATCTTTTCCAAGCAAGTAGAATTGGTATAAGTAAAGCATATCGAAATTATAAGGAAAATATGGGAGTAAAATTTTCTACATATGCCTATAAATATATTTTAAGTGAAGTACTAGCATATGTAAATAGTTTCAAACCCATCAAGATTCCTAGGGAATACCATCAACTTTATAAAAAAATATTAGAAACAAGAATCATTTTAACTCAAGAGTTGATGAAAGAACCTAGTAATTATGAAATCTCCTTATTTTTAAACATCGATGAAGCATTAATTAATGAAGTAATAGGATACCAAGATAAAGTAAAGAGTTTAGATGAAGTCATCACCGATGATGGAAAGGAAATAACTCTAATGGATACCATATCATCAACACGTGATAATATTAACTTTGATTCAATTTTTCTAAAAGAAGGACTCAAAACACTATCAAATGATGAATTAGAATTAATTCAGCTAAGATATTTTCAAGACAAAACACAAAGTGAAATCGCTAAAATTTTAGGTACAAATCAAGTTCAAGTCTCAAGAAATGAACAAAAAGTACTAAAAAAGTTAAAAAATAATTTTAGCCAACCCCATCAAAATAAGAGTTTGGTAAAAATGTAACCGATTCGGTTACATAAAAAAACTTGAAATTATGAGAAAATGAATTTAGGGTGATAGATATGACAAACCTTCATAAAAGAAATGAAGATATTTATGAAATAATTGCAGCAAATATTAAAATTTATCGAAAGAAAGCAAAAATTACTCAAGCAGAATTAGCAGAACGTACTCATTATTCTCATGAATTTATCAGGAGAATTGAAGCACCAAACGCTAAAAAATATTTTTCTATCGATACATTAGTGCAAATTTCCAAAGCTTTAGATATTAAAGTAGAGGAATTACTAAAAGGAATAAACAGTGAAGATGAGTAAACTTCATTGTTTTTTTTGTATAGAATCTTGAATACTTATCCATAATATAAATGGTGATGATATGAATAAAGAAGAATATCAAGAATTAGTGAAAGAATATACTCCTAAACCAAAAGTTTGGCAAAACGCTATTATGACTTTTATTGCTGGTGGAATATTAGGTACTTCATCTGAAATACTTTTAGAAATATATCAATATTGGTTACATTTACCAAGAAAAGAGTCTGGAGTATTAGTAAGTTTAACCTTAATAGTCATTGCCTCAATCTTAACTGCCTTAGGAGTCTTTGATATTTTAGTTACAAAATTGAAAAGTGCTTTAATTATACCAATTACTGGTTTTGCTCATTCTATGACATCCTCAGCATTAGAATTTAGAAATGAAGGACTAGTATTAGGAATTGGAGCAAATATTTTTAAATTAGCAGGAACTGTTATTTTGTATGGAGTAGTGTCGGTATATCTCTTTGGATTAATTAGACTATTGGTAATGGGAGGGTAATATGACAAACACTTATAAAAATGTATATGTAAAAGAAACGAGTACTATTGCAGGAATTTATGAAGCAAATGGTCCATTAAAAAAATACTTTGATAAAACTTATACCAAAGATTTATATTTTGGAGAAAAAAGTTGGGAACGTGCTGAAATAAAATTATTAAAAGATAGTATTTCATTATTACTAAAAAAAAGTAGACTAAAAGATGAAGATATTGATTTATTAATTTCTGGTGACTTACAAAACCAAATTTCTTCTTCAGATTTTGCAGCAAGAGAATTTAATATTCCCTTTTTAGGAATTTATAATGCTTGTGCTACCAGTGGCGAAGGAATCATTATTGGAGCAAACTTCATCGATAGCAAAAAGGCCAAAAATTGCATTGTATCAACAGTCAGTCATAATATGGCAGCTGAAAAGCAATTTCGTAATCCAACAGAGTACGGAACTCCCAAACCAGAAATGGCAACCTTCACAGTGACAGGTGGAGCATCTCTTCTTCTTACTAACGAAAAAACGGATGTGCGAATTGAATCTTCCACCATTGGTAAAGTCGTTGATTTAGGAGTCAAAGATGTAAACCACATGGGAGCAGTTATGGCACCAGCAGCCGCGGACACCATCTATCGACATTTACAAAATTTAAAAAGAAAACCAGACTATTATGATATGATCTTAACTGGTGATCTTGGAAAATATGGTAAAAAAATTTTAATAGATTATATGAAAAAACAGTACAATTTAGATATTTCTAACAATTACAATGATTGTGGAACACTTATCTATGATGTTGAAAAACAACCTGTATTAGCGGGAGGATCAGGTCCAGCGTGCAGTGCTTTAGTAAATTATAGTTATATTATGCAAGAGTTAAAAAGCAAAAAAATAAAAAGAGTACTGATTGTTCCAACAGGAGCATTATATTCCCCAACAATGTTTTTTCAAAAAGAAACATTACCAGCAGTAGCTCATGCCGTAAGTTTGGAGGTCGTTTTAGAATGATTTATGTATATTCCTTTCTCTTTTGTGGAATTGTTTGTATGATAGCTCAATTAATATTAGATAACAGTAAATTAACTCCTGGACATGTTACTTCTTTATTTGTTGTAATTGGTGCTTGTTTAGATATTTTTGGGATTTATGATAAATTTGTCTTGTATTGTGGAGCAGGTGCCTTAATTCCTATTACCTCTTTTGGACATTTACTAGTTCATGGTGCCATGGATATTGCTGGAGAAAAGGGACCGTTGGGACTTGCTTACGGAATCTTTGATTTAACAGCAGCAGGTATCAGTGTCGCTATCGTATCAGCGTTTCTTTTAAGTTTAATTTTTAAACCCAAACACTAACAAAAAATATATCAACATTTTTGATAATTAGTATATTTTTTTAGTGTTAATTATCATCAAGTTAATACTCATTTTTTTTATTATTTCTTCAATAAGTCACTTTCGTTGCAAAAAACTATCATAAATTAATGATGTTTTCAAGATGAAATTAAGATTAAATATAAAAATGGAAAAAAATTGAA
>CAYOCA010000082.1:0-5423 GCA_964402345.1 uncultured Muribaculaceae bacterium
CAAGATTTTTAACATATAGTTAACTTACTCTTTAACTTGATTTTTTTAATACAAAACTCTTTTTTTATATTTAACAACACTAATATCTTTTAATTAAAATTTTTAATCTGAATATTTTACTTGCTTTTTATTAGGTATTATCTTTTCTTGATAACTACCATCTACTAAAATAATATCATCTCCTATTTTAATAATCTGATCCCAGTCTAAATGGACATCTTCTTTACTTGTTGAAAAAAAACGCCTTCCTGTTTTATGATCCTCTAATACTAGTTTAGAAATTGAACCGTTTGAATCAATAATCACATCAATTATAGCTCCAATTCTTCTTCCAGTAGCAATATCAATCACTTCTTTATTTTGTAAATCTGATAAATTCATAGATTATCACCTAAAGTATTATATGTAAAACAAAAGAAAAAAAATCATATAAAATTTATTTATATTTCTTTAACTATAAATACAATATATTCTCTATGATTCTTTTAGCGAATATTTTTCTTTAAAGTCATAATAGCATTTTTTTCAATTCTAGATATTTGTGCTTGACTAATTCCTAATTCACTCGCGATCTCCATTTGCGTTTTACCAATTATAAATCTTTCTTCAATGACTCTTTTATCACGACTTTTTAAATTTTTCATAGCCTTATCTACCGCTAATTTATAATCTAAATCATATTCCTCTTTTTTATTACTAATTTGATCATATAAATAAATAGTATCTCCGCCATCGTTATAGATTGGTTCATACATACTAACTGGTTCTTTTAATGATTCAATCGCATTACTTACATCATATTCTGTAACCCCTAATTCTTTAGCAACATATTTATTACTAGGTTCTACCCCGTGAACAGCCAGGTATTCTTCTTTTAATCTTAAAGTTTTATAGGCAAGATCTTTCACACTTCTACTTACTCTTAATGTAGAATTATCTCTTAAATATCTCTTAATTTCTCCAAGTATCATCGGACAAGCATAAGTTGATAATTTAACATCATAACTAGTATCAAAATTATCAATAGCCTTTACTAACCCTAAACAACCTACTTGAAATAAATCATCTAAATTATCTGTTTTATTCGTAAATTTTTTTAAGATAGAGAGTACTAGTTTTAAATTTCCATTAATTAATTCTTCCCTCGCGATCGTATCTCCTTCTTTCACTTTTTTAAATAATTCTTGTGTTTCTTCGGAGGATAAAACTTTCATATTCGCAGTATTCACGCCACAAATTTCCACTTTATGACGTGCCATAAAAAATCTCCTTTCATATCGATTATGATACAAAAAGAGATTTTTTATACAAATTTTAATATAAATAGTTAACGTTCTATTCTAAACAATTAATTTTATTTCTTATTATCTATTACTTTAATGATACATTCTATTGTATCTAAAGAACATTCTATGGTATTTCCTGTTTCCATATTTTTAATGGTAATAATATTTTTACTGATTTCATCTTCTCCAATAACTGCTGCATATGGAATATTATTTTTATTAGCCCATTCAAAACATTTCTTTATCTTTTTACCATTCATTTCAATGATAACTTTTATACCATTTCTTCTTAAATCACTAGCAAGTTTTAAAGTTAATCCTTCAGCTATTTCTCCCATAGGAATCAGATATAAATCCACATCTGACTGTTTTAGTACACCATTTTTTCGCATCATTAATTCATAGATAGAAGTTAGTCCAAAACTAATCCCGACTGCTGGATAAGACTCTCCATCATTAATAAAATTACTAATCATATGATCATATCTTCCTCCACCACCAATACTGCAATTTATCAAACCAGTTGCATCATATACTTCAAAGACATTTCCAGTGTAATAATCTTGTCCTCTAGCAAGTGTTGGAGTAAATTGACAATACTTATCAATTTCTAATGTTTCTAAATAACTTGATAGTTTGTTTAATTCTTCTAATCCAACTCTTAACTCCTGAATCTTTGTATTAAAAAACTGCATATTAATCTCTTTTAAAGATAATTGGAAATAATTTAATAATTTAGCAATATTTTGATTGTTTAAACCAATTTTTTCTAATTCTTTTATAAATTCCTCTTTAGATAACTTATTCATTTTATCAATAACAGTAATAGTACTACTAATAGATTCTTTAGATACTCCACTTTCTAAGATTAAACCAGTCATTAAATTTCTACTATTATACTGAATAATAATATCGATTCCCAGCTTTTTAAATGCTTCCACATAAAGACTTAAACACTCTGCTTCAATCATTTGACCAGATAAACCTACAACATCAGCATCACATTGTGTAAATTCACGATCTCTACCTAATTTGACAGGTCCATCGCGAAACACTTTAGCAATTTCATATCGTTTAAAAGGCATCTTTATTTTATTTTTATTTAGAGCAATTAATTTAGCAAAAGGAACTGTTAAATCATATCTAAGTCCTAATTTTCTTTTTCCTTGATCAGTTAATTGATAAATTTCTTTTAGTAAATCATTATTTTCATCATATTTTCCACTTAACATATCATAATAACATAATATGGGTGTTTCAACTGATAAATATCCATATTCTTCAAATGTTTCTTTTAATACCTTATTAATATAATTTCTTACTCTTTGTTCATCGGGCAAGTAATCGATGCTCCCCTTTACATTTTGAATTTTCATATTTTTCCCTACCTTATGATTATTCTTATCTATATTTTTTATTTTCGTTTGTATTTTAGCATATCCTCTGTATCAGTATCAATTGCCATGTGGTTTAATATTTTATATAAACAAATCATATTAGTTAATTCAAGACTTGATCTCGTTTCTATAAATTTAGCGAAACCTTGATAATCTTTTTCATTTAAAAATTTATAATATAATTCAGTATCCTCCTCATCAATGATAATTGGAGCCATATCTTGAAAAATTAAATTTCTATTTAATATTGTTTTAGCGATACGTTTATTTCCATCTTCAAACGGATGAATTCGCATAAATTCTATATGAAACATTGCTTCTTTCTCAAAGACACTTAAATCACACCAGATATTTTTGTAGCTATCCAACAAAGAATATAGCCTAGGTAATATTTCGGATGGATTCACTGGTGTAAAAGTTGCGTAAGTTCCAGCACTAACCTGAATTTTTCTAAAATTATCAGGCACATCTTCACCTTTATTCACTAACACCTCTAAGTTTTTAATATCCCAGACATTTAAAATATCATCACCGTTGTTTAAAGCGTATCTAAATGCTTCTAATAAATTTCTTTTTTTAGTTTTTAAGACCGATTTTTCTTGATCATCTTCTATTTCAACAGATGTATAAACAAAACGATCAATATAATATTCTAAATATTCAGAATAAAATTCATCTTTTTCTTTAAATTCATAAAACATTTTAACACCTCATTTGAATTCGTATTTTAACATATACTCTATCAAATGTCAACAACTAGTTATTTTCATTTATTGCCCATTGACATACCAAACTTTGCTAATATCAATGTTTTGACTAAATGGTCCTGGATTAGGTTCATCAACATTTACGATAACTGGCATCTTAAAGGCACTACCATAGGCAATACAAGTTCCTGGATGAAAGGTTTTTAATTTATTAATTAAGTTACTACTAATATTTGGTAAAATAGAAGTAACAAAAGTTAAATCATTAGGATGAAACATTTTAAAGACTAAGAAATTACTACATTGACTGATAGCTGTTTCACTTAATTCAGATGGTCTTTGACTAATCATACCTAGTAAAATTCCATATTTTCTTCCCTCTTTAGCAATTCTTTCAAAAATGTTATAGCCAAATAACTTAACATCAATATCTTCTTGGACATATCGGTGAGCTTCTTCTAATAAGATATGGAAAGTTAAAGAGCCTCTTTCTTTTAACTTTGATAAATAATCAAATAATAATTTAGAATAAATTTTGACTAAATTTTTAGCCATTTTATCATCTACATAATTCATATTAAAATTGATGATTTGTGCTTTTCTACCATTTTGTGCTGTTAATAATTCTTTAATGAATCCTTCTGTTGTTACAAAGTTAATATACTCAAATAATTTAGCATAATCACTATTGATTAAAGTATTTAAGCGTATCTTCAACGCATTAGCATAGTCAAATACTTTTTCACTAGTTAAAACTCCTTCACTGATTAAAGCAAATTCTAATGCCATAGAAAACTCTTTTAATCCATAAGCGAATGTCCCATTGGGTAAAACTAATTGAAATTCTTTTTGAGTAAATGCTTCTAAATATTCAATAACTAATTCAATATCAGCAAATTTCCCAGATTCTTCAATGAATAAACATTGACGAATCGTTCTACTCCAACCACCTTTTTTTAAAGATACATCTAAATTAATGTCTTTTGTTTTAAATTTTGCTAGTACTGAAGTTAATTTATTCCTAATTTCACTAGGACTTTTTCCAGAAAAGATAATATCTAAAACACTTCTTGCAAGGATATCATTTTTTTGTTCTAAAACTTCTTCTTCACTTCTTGTAAAGTAACCTACTAATTTTAATGCTTTTTCAATAATAGGAATTTGATTTTCATCATTAGCATTTAGTAATAATGCAATATCATCTACTCCTAGTAACCAAAAAGGAATTACTAAATGCGGATACTCTGTATTATTAATATCTGTTGTAATGATTTTATAATTTAAGTTAGGATTATTTCTTCCAATATCACGAAAAGCTGGCTGATATTCCCCATAAGCATCAAATAGGAACATATTAGTTCTAAAAGGAATATTATTCTTTGCTTCATAGAAAATTGTTTGTAATATTTTAGATATTGAATAACTTTTTCCTGAACCACTGTTTCCTAAAACAGCAAAATGATTTGAGAAAAAAGAGTTAACATCAAGAGCAATTCGGTAGTTATCATAAATAACAGATGAACCCATACTAATGGAATTTGTATTAGCGTCATTTTGATACATAATATCAAGTTCTGGTTCTGTGATAATTCGACATATTGAATTAAAAGCAGGTTTTACAATACTTCCATAAATAAATTTATCACTTACTATTTCACCAATTAGATTAATATCAAGGTAAGCAGTATCTCCTTCTAAGACTTCACCAACTATCTTTAAATTATTTTGTTCAAAAATAACATTCTTGCCCATTAAATTATCTAATTCATAAATATTTCTTTCTAACTTTATTCTAACCACATCCCCAATTATACTTATAATCTTTCCTAACATAGTATCACCTATTTTCATTATACAAAAAAAACACCTAAATTACTAGATGTTTTTTTGAAGAATTTATTTTTCTTCCTTTGTAGCTTCTTTTTTAGTAGTTGTTTTCTTAGTTGTCTCTTTTTTCTCAGTTGTCTCTTTTTTTAGAGTTGCTTTCTTGGTAGTTGTTTTCTTTTCTCCTTTGTCTATTTCTACATTCTCTA
>CAYOCA010000083.1:0-5264 GCA_964402345.1 uncultured Muribaculaceae bacterium
AATTTCCCTTAATTGTTTCAGCATCTTCTTTTCCATAAACTTTTGTCAATTGAGCGAAATTTTGAATAATAAAATTAAAACGAATATGACGACTTCGAGCTGCTGTAACCATAGTTGTAACATCCTTTAATGGTGGCATATTAGCGAATTCATCCAAAAGAAAATTTGTACGATACGGTAAATGACCACCTGACTCTTGAGCAACATCAATTAATGTTTCATAACATTGCTTAATAAATATAGTTGCTAAAGGATGCAAAGTTTTCTTTTCATCTTGCACAATCATAAATACAGCTGTCTTTTTTCGACCAATTTCTTTCATATCAAAATCACTGTATGATAACATTTCTGATAAATTATCACGAGAAGAAAATAATTTTACTTTCTGTTTAAAGGTAGAAAGTACTCCACCTTTCGTATCTTCAGGAGCATAAACAGTCCCAGAGGCATTTACATAAGCAGGTCTGGCAGGATCTTTCATATTAAAATATTCTTTTATATAATTGTTATTTGGTCCTCCAAATCTCTCTTCACCTAAATTAGACATTAAATTCATACTATTCAAATTAACTTGTTCTTCTTTAGCATCTTCAAATAATCCTAAAGCAAGTCCTGAAAAATAATCTGCACCTGACTTTTCCCAAAAGGGATCTCCACTATTTTTTTCATCGTACAAAATATTTAATGCTAAATCATCTAATAATTCAACCGCCTTATCCGTATTTCCTTCTTGATAAAGTCGATATGGAAGGGTCATCGGATTCCAAGCATTTCCTTTTTGCGGATCACGAAAATTCAATATAATAATATTATATCCTTTATCACGAAGCATTTCACCAGTTCCTTCATATAATTCTCCTTTAGGATCTGTTAAAATCATTGATTCCCCAGCTTTAGCTAAAACCTTAATCATAGGTAATACAACACATTGTGTTTTACCACTACCAGTTGCACCAATAATCAAACTATGTGCTTCACCATCATCGACCCATAATGTTTTTCCATCATTCATAACAACAATACCAGCGTGTTCTGTCTTATCATACGAAGGATCAACTGCATATAAAGTTTCTTTCATTTCTTTATCTTTACACCATCTTGAATATCCTTTATCTTTTTTGGTCGTTGTAATTCCTATTCCTTTTTCACGATCAAAAAAATATGAACTAACAGAAAAACATACTCCAATTAACACCAAGAAAAATAAACATAATGTTGTAGGCAAATAGCGAAGAGAAAAAGCTTCAAAAGGAAGAATACCATAAAACTTACCAGAAGTCGCCAAAGAATGAGCATTTAAAACAGCAATTGCACAAAAATAAAGCAATAAAATACAAAAACCAATAAATATTTTGATATCTTTAGCATCTGCTCTAAACTTAAATTTCATTATTTCTTCCTCCTTAACACCAACAATTATATCATAGAAAGAAAAAACTAGCAATTAAATTTTTTTGATATTCCAACGAACCTCCATTAATTATAATTATTCAAAGTAAAAATCCCCTTTACTTTTTTGTTTAAAATTACTTTTTAAAAACAAATTTTGTTTACACAGTGTTATAAATTATCAATTTTTTAAAGCAAATTAAAAAAAATGTTGTCATTTAATCTTAATTTTGCTATGATAAATATGTGCTTTAGGAGGGAGAGGATAATTATGGATAAAGAAAAAAAACAAACAGCAAACAATAATACTACTTCAAAGAAAAAAAATACAACTAAGAAAAAAGAACAAATAATGGAAAAGAAAAATACTAAAGCAAATAAACCTGAAAAAGAAATTAAGAAAAAGGGAAGAGAATTAATCACAGATGATAATGAAGAGTACAATGAAGATTTAGAGGATGATTTTGTAGAAGAAGTATCAACAACTCAAAAGCAAAAAAAACAAGAAACCAAAAAAGAAAATATAGAAAAAATTGAAAGAATTGCGAAAGAAAAATCGAAAAAAAATAAAACTTCATCTAATTCTAAAATATCAGATTTTCTATTAGTACTAGATAAATATCATACAGCTATTTATAGTTTTATCGGTGGGGTTTTAATTACTACATTAATTGTATTTATTATTTGGCCAGATAGAATTGCTACATTAAAAGATGGTACACAACCAGTCGTTAAAGTAGGAGATGTTACTTACACCGCAGATGATTTATATGAAAATATGAAAGATTATTATTCTGTAAGTCTACTTTTAGATCAAATCGATACTGATCTTTTAAGTGAATTATATCCAGAAGATGATGAAATGCTAGAAGAAGTAAATTCTAATGCTGAATATTATTTAAATATGTATCAACAATATTATGGCTATACTGAAGAAGAATTTTTAGAAAAAAATGGTTTTTCTAGTTATAATTCATTTTTAGAATACTTAAAACTAGATTACCGTCGTGATAAATATTTAGATAAATATATAGAAGATAACCTAACTGATGATGAAATTCAAAAATATTATGATGAAAATGTCGTTGGAGATATTAATACTCAACACATATTAGTAGAAGTTGCATCAGACAGTGATAGTGAAGATGATTCAAAATTAAGTGATGAAGATGCTAAGGCCTTAGCAGAAGAAATAATTACTAAATTAAACGATGGTACTTCTTGGGAACAAATTCAAGAAGATTACAAAGATCAAGTTACTTATGAGGATTTATCTTATCAGTCATGGGATGCTTCTTTAGAAGAATCATTTCTTACTGCTTTAAAAAATATGGAAGATAACTCTTATTCGACAGAACCTGTACAAACATCTTATGGATATCATGTAATTTATCGTCTTGATCAAAAAGAAAAACCATCTTTTGAAGATTCAAAAGAAAAAATTATTGATAATTTATTAACAGATAAAAAATCTGAAGATTCTGACTTATTATATAAAGCTCTTATTTCATTAAGAAGCGATAATAATATTGAATTTAGTGATACTGTTATGAAATCAAAATATGAATCTTATTGTAAACAATATAAATAAACTTCTAAGACCACTGATTACCATCAGTGGTCTTATTTTCTAATTTATCCTCAAAATTTAATATTAAATGTTTTTAGGTAATAAAGCTTATTATTCTACTTATAAAAAAAGACTAGTCTTTTAACAACCAATCTTCCCCTTTATGAGGTTCCGTCCTTAATAGATTAGGATAATTTTGCTGTCTTAATACTTCATAAGTCGCTATTGCTACACAATTAGATAAATTTAATGCTCGAACATTTGAAGTGGTTGGAATTCTAATACATCTATTTAGATAATTTCTTAAAATCGTTTTAGGAATTCCAGTTGACTCCTTCCCAAAGATAAGATAGATATTTTGAGAAGAGTCATGAAAATCAAATTCGGTATGTGGCACTTTTCCATATCTAGTAAAAAAATAAAATTCTCCTTGATTCTTTGCTAAAAAATCATCAAAATTTTCATAAATAGTATAATCTAACTTATCTATATAATTTACACCTGATCGTTTAATTGTTTTGTCATTAATTTGAAATCCTAATGGTTCAATTAGATGAAGTTTAGCGTTTGTCCCAACACAAGTTCTCATAATATTACCTGTATTCCCTGGAATTTCTGGTTCATAAAGAACAATATTAATCATTTTCAATTACTCCGATTCTAGTTAAATATTTCTCGAGCTTTTTGGTACTATACTCTGTATCTTTGATGCTATAAGTATCAGTTATTTTACCATTTGTGTAAACAACTAAATAAGGAAAATCGTTATCTATTTCTAACTGCTCTGTTACATAATTTTGATTTTCATCAGTTAAATCTAAATATAGAATATCATCTCTTAAATTATTATTTAGTATTGTATTTTTAAATTTCTCTTCAAATTTATTAATTTCATTATTTCCTAAAACAGAAACATAAAGAACAGCATCTTTATTCTCTGTAATATAATCAGATAGTTCATTATAATTGATGATAGTTAGATAATTACTCATAATGCTGGTATTCAATTGATTTTCCTTATAAGTATCATACCAAATATAAGCGTATATTAAGACAAGGATACTTCCTAATAAAATTAGAAATAGATATATGTAGTTTTTCATTGGTACTTCTCGTAATTTTTCTTTTTTTCTAGACATCATCCTCACCATCTCCATTTAAGTTAATTTTAACAGTTTATTTTATTTTTGTAAACATTTTATATTAAATATTATGAAAAAAGAAATAGTTTTATGCTATACTAAAAAAGGAGGTTTTTATGGAAAAAAATTATGATAAAATGTTAAATGAATTGACTAATGACCTTATGAAAAAAGGAATAGTTCCGAGATTACTTCTTCATAGTTGTTGTGCTCCATGTTCTAGTTATGTAATTGAATATTTATCCAATTATTTTTATATTACCATTCTTTATTATAATCCTAACATTGCACCAAAAGAAGAATATAACAAACGAAAAAATGAACAAATACGATTAATTCAGGAAATAAATTCTCAATATCCAGTCGATTTTTTAGATTGTGACTACGATAATGATATTTATGAACAAGCAATTCATGGATTAGAAAATGAACCTGAACGTGGAAGTCGTTGTCATGTTTGTTTTAACCTTCGTTTAGAGAAAACTGCAAAAATGGCTCGTAAAGGTAATTTTGACTATTTCGCAACAACATTGACAGTTAGTCCTTATAAAAATTGCTCAGTAATTAATGAAATTGGAGAATCTTTAGGAGAACATTATGGAGTTTCTTATTTAGCGTCTGATTTTAAAAAAAGAAATGGTTATAAAAGATCCATTGAACTTTCTAATCAGTATCATTTATATCGTCAAAATTATTGTGGTTGTAAATATTCTAGAAAAGATAACTAAAATGTTGGATGATTACATTTTTTGTGCTTTCATAGAATATTTTTATTAAAAAAAGGAGGAAAAAATGAAAAAAGAAGAATTATCAATTTTTTATAAAATAGATGAGAAAAGTTATTTAGTTAATGAAAATAAAACACTAAAGAAGTTACTTGAAAAAGGAAAATGTAATTACCAGGAAGATGATATTCAAGGATTTATTAATAAGTTAATTGCTTGGTATAATGTAAAGTTTCCTGAACAATATATTTTATTAGATTTAAAAGATGAAAATGTTTTCTTAGATAATACTATGTTAGAAATAATGAGTTTCAACCGTTTAATGAATAGTTTTCATACTGTAGAGTTAGAAATATTTCAATGTAAGCAAAAAGAAACAGAAGTAATTTTAAGATACTTGATAGAAATGGTTGGATGTGGATTAATTTACTCTAGACA
>CAYOCA010000084.1:0-5213 GCA_964402345.1 uncultured Muribaculaceae bacterium
AAAGATATTTTTTATTTTTTTATCTTTAAAACCTAATACTTTTAAGGTAGCAAACTGATACTCCTTTTCAGAAAAACTTAAAATAGACATATTCGTTATAATAATGATTCCAAGTATTATTGCGAATACTATAATTATTACAATCATCGTCATCATCATTGAAAGCATACTTTGTAAATCACTTCTTAAAAGTTCTTTACTACTAATTAATTCAATACCATCAATTGTTTTAGTGCTACTTAGATCCTTATTGGTATAAATGGAATCTGGTTTATATTCAATACCTAAATTTTCTAAATATTCTCTAGTCATAGTAATATTTTGTGTTTGAGGATCCTTGTTAAATCCGACAATAATAGACTCATAATATTCCTTTTCACCATATATATGCCATTTGATGGTATCACCAATTTTATAATTATTAGTTTCAGCTAGTTTATATGTTACATATACTCCTATATTTGAATTAATATCAATGTAATTTTCATTAGCATTCATAAATCTTACTAAATTATTAGCGTCTGTTACAAATATCGTATTTGCTTCTTTTACATCATCTTTAAGAATATACTCTATCCCTAAAGTTTGACTAGAATTATTTCCATAAATACTTAATAATTCATTTACTTTTTCATTAGATAAATTACTATTTACAGTTAATTTATATTTAAAATTATACAGTTTGGTAAATTGTAAATCAACGAAATGATTCATCGAATTAAGCATTCCTAAAGCACAAACAATTAAAAGTGAACAACCACCTACTCCAACTATCGCGGTTAATGTTCTAAATTTATTTCTAAATACATCTCTTAAATTCCATTTTGAAGAAAAATTTAGTTTTTTAAATATTCCCTTTGTTGTTATATCTAAACTTCCATTTTTAACATTAGGAAGTTCAGCACGTAGAGCTTCAGCGGGTTTTTTAATTAATTCTTTTCGACAAGTTAAATAAGTTACAAAAGATATACAAATAACAACAAGTGCTGATACCACGTAACTTGAAGGAACAATTACAGCTCCATTATTTGGTATTTCAAAGTAAGTCATTTCCATATCTAAGAATACATTTCCAATAAAATATCTACCCGTTATTATTCCAGCGATAGCTCCTAATAATGATACCCAAAATCCATAACTAATATAATGTACTATTACTTTAAAATTAGAAAATCCTAATGCTTTAAGTGTACCAATTTGGATTTTTTCTTTTTTAATTACTCTAGTCATTGTGGTAATTACAGAAAGTAGGGCAATCGCTAAAAATAATCCTGAAAATATTCCAACAAAGGCTTGACCTTCATTCATTTCTCCTTCATACATTGAGTAAGATAAGGAATCTTCTATTTTAGTTATTGCAATAGTATTATCATTTTTTTCTTCTATTAAAGTTTTTACTTTATTAACATTTTCTTTACTATCAACATCCACCATTAAATAATAAAATGAATATTCAGTATAATCAAAATTAGGCATTATCTTATCAAACATCTCCTCGGTTATGTTAATACCTTGTTCGTTTGACAATAAATTAATTACTTGACTTTTGATATAACTTTCGGGAAGTTCATTAATTGATAAATAAACAAAACCTGATTCTTTTCTATTAGGCATTAATGATGAAGAATCTTTTAAATCATACAAATGATCTGGCACGTTTATTAAAGCAACTATTTCTTCTTCTAAAATGATGGTATCATACTTAATTGTGATAGTATCTCCAATATGCAAATCATTTTCTTTAGCATAAAATTCATCTAACCAAGCACCTTTAGTATTAACATTAAAAGGAATACCTTCCACAAGATAAAATTTATCAATGTTATTACTTTCAATAAAATTTAAAAAATATGTTTTATCTCCAGTATTGTCGGTAGCATTTACTTTTAATAATCTTTCAACATCTTGAACATGATCAATATTTTTTATTTCTTCTAAATCATCCTTAGTATATCCACTTGCACCAATGACATCTAAATCTTGTAAATTGTAATCTTGATAAAAAACATCAGACGCATAATTCATTCCAGCAGTATATGCTTCAATTCCAACATAGACCATGATGCCAATTAAAACCATTGCAAATATGGTAAAGAATTGAGATTTATTTTTCCATATATCTCTAAATAACTTTTTCTTTAACATAATTACCACACTACCTCATCAATAGTCTTAGGCTTTTTATTCGTTATATTAGCTTCTACTTTACCGTTTTTAAGTCTAATAACACGATCAGCAATTTCAGCAATCAAGGCATTATGGGTAACAATAATTACGGTATTCTCCCCATTATTCGCATCACATTGTTTTTTTAATAATTTCAAAACTTCTACACCTGTCTTTGAATCAAGTGCCCCGGTTGGCTCGTCACACAAAAGTAATAATGGGTCTTTTGCTATGGCTCTAGCGATAGATACTCTTTGTTGTTCTCCACCAGATAATTGATTAGGAAATTTATTTAAATGTTTTTCAAGTCCAACACTTTTTAGAATATTTTTAGCACTCTTCGGTTTTTTTACTATATCGCTTACAATAGCAACATTTTCATATACTGTTAATGTTGGTAAAATATTATAGAACTGAAAAATGAAACCCACATTTTCTGCTCTATAGGTTGTAAGTTTTGAATCACTGTAATCAGAAATCACGCTATCTCCTACAATAATTTTACCACTGGTTGCTTTATCCATACCTCCAAGTAAATTTAATAAAGTTGATTTCCCTGCACCAGAAGGACCTAGAATAACAACTAATTCCCCTTTATTTATAGTGAAATTTACCCCATCTAAGGCATTGAATTTTTTCTCTCCAATATGATATGTTTTTTTAACATTTTGAAATTTAATAAGTTCTTTCATAATATCCTCTCTTTCAATATGAATTTTTTTTCATATTAAATTATATTACATTTGAAAAATTATAGCAATATCTATTATGAAATTTTTTTCATATTATTAATATAAAAGAACAAATTACTTAAAATGTTTACTTTAAATCACGACTTGTAGAATTTTTAAACATATCATCTTATTTAAAGTAATGATTTTTTAAGAGTTTTTTCTCGAATTTTAGTTGTTTTTCTCCAATCTTCAGAAAGTATTTCAATAAAACTATCATCAGTAGGTATATTTATTTGTTTTTCATGAGAAAAGACTTTTGGATGACTATTTGGGAGTAATTCAACCATCGGTATTTGACTACCTGAATTTTGTAATTTATAAAACTTATTATCCACTGACTTTGGTAGTAATACTTTTATGACACTTTGATTAGTAAACGCTAATAAAACTTCTGCTTCTAAACCTTTTCTAAATTTATCTATTAAATCAATAATTGTTTTGTCTTTTTGCAATGAATATCCAGTTTCACCATCTCTTTGATATTTTTGAAAAAAATCTGCACAATTTTTTTCAAAATAAGAAATTGCTTCTTTACTTGATTTAATGTTGGTATAATACCCTAAATTTCTAAAATAATCTATTAACTCTGCTCCATATTTTTCTATTTGATTCATAGAAACATTCCTTGATCCATTTATTTGATTTAATTCGATGATTGCATTCGCGACAACATCTTGCATATGTAAATATAACATAAAAACTCCTCCTATTATTATTTTGTTAACTTGTAGTAAAGTAACAAAAAAAGAAGATATAGAATCTCCTTAAAATTATCTCTTTGAGAATTGTGGTGCACGACGTGCAGCTTTTAATCCAGGTTTCTTTCTTTCTTTACTTCTAGAATCTCTTGTAATGAAGCCATTTGCCTTTAAAATAGAACGGTATGAGCCTTCGTTTCCTTCATTGCCAGCATCATATTCAAGAAGTGCTCTAGCAATTCCTAGACGAATAGCGCCAGTTTGTCCACTGTATCCACCACCACGAACGTTAACAATTACATCAAATGTATTAATATTATTTGTAACTTCTAATGGTTGCATTAAATCCATCACTAATACTTCATGTGGAAAATATTCATGTACATCTCTACCATTTACAGTGATTTTACCAGTTCCTGGAACTAATGTAACACGTGCACTAGAACTTTTTCTTCTACCAGTACCATAAAATTTTCTTTCTTTATTATTCGCCATCTTTTGTTCCTCCTAATGAAATTAATTTAGGTTGTTGCGCAGTGTGTGGATGAGTACTACCTGCATATACATGTAACTTTTTGTACATTTCTCTTCCTAATCTTCCTTTTGGAAGCATTCCTTTAATTGCTCTTTCCATCATTTCTTCTGGATATTTTTCTTTCATTTCTTGAGCGGTTCTTTCTCTTAATCCACCTACATATCTAGAATGATTATAATATTTTTTGTTTTCTAATTTATTACCAGTTAATAATACTTCACTTGCATTAATGATAATAATATTGTCTCCACAATCAATATGTGGAGTATAAGTTGCTTTATGTTTTCCTCTTAACATAGTAGCAGCTTTTGAAGCAACACGTCCAAGTGGCATACCTTTTGCATCAATGATATACCAATCACGGACAACATCTTCTTTTCTTTGCATAAATGTTGTTTTCATATTTCTCTCCTTCACTTTTTTATAAACTGTATTTAACTTCCTTTGTGGTCCCAATACAAAAGTAGTTAAATACAAAATGTACCGATTATGATTATAATAAACTTCTAACGTTTTGTCAATAATTTTAATTTTGAGATAGTGTAATTTTTTTGTAGGTTAATAGTGTTTATTTACTTAAACTATTAATTACTATGTTTTCTATTTTATTCCAATTTCCACTTTCGTACATACATCTTAATGTTATGAGATAATTTGCTCCATCCACACTCCATCTCATACCTGCTTGTTTAAGCCTTAATTGAACTACTGTTTTATTTGAACTTTCTATCGCACCACTACCTACAAACCAGCCGTTATGCTCATAAGTTGAATATGCTATTTTATCTTTGTTATTTTCTAAATAAACAGGCAAATTACAAACTGTTTTAGGAATCTCCATATCTTTATATTTTTTTAGTTCTTTTACTATTAAATTATATTCACCTGAATAACAATAACCTATTATTTTATCTTTAAATTTTTCTACTTTGTTTATATCACCATTAAAAATAAATTTACCATATTCTTTTTTATCTTTACAAATATTCATCTAAAGGTACATTTAATTTACTCTTTAAGTTATTTTTTTTTAAATCAATATTTCCAACTATTTGCAATTTAGTCCTATAAATAATTACT
>CAYOCA010000085.1:0-5189 GCA_964402345.1 uncultured Muribaculaceae bacterium
ATTATGGAAGTAATGACTGGACAGATTCCAGATTAATGATGACCTTAAATGGAGGATATGAGAATACCTATCAAACAAATAGTAGTTTATATGGAACAGAAGCAAGTTTATATTGGAATTCTAAATCAGGAACCTGTTATTCAGGAAGTAGTTCTGCGACAGTATCATGTGATTTTACAAGTACAGGTTTAACAGATGAAGGTAAAGCGATGTTAGATCCTGCGAAATATTATCTAGGAGGGATTCCTTATTATTCGGACCTTTACGCGGATGATTACTATAAATATGAAATAGGGATAACAGTATATTCAGGACATGCAACGGAATGGACTGGATATATGGCTTTGATGTACCCGAGCGATTACGCATATGCTGCTGATTTAAGTTTGTGCACCGAAAGTGGATATAATTATTACAATGATACGACAAATTGTACAGGGACAGATTGGTTATTTAGTGGCAATGTTGAGTGGACACTGTCACCAAGATCCAACTTAGACTATCATTTGTATAACGTTTGGAGCAATGGTCGACTGTCTTGCGTTTATCCCCGTTATCAAGAAACTATACGACCAGTCGGGTTTCTGACGTCCCAGGTGTCAATAGTAGCTGGAAGTGGAACCAGTTCTGATCCATACATACTAAGATAAAAGAAATAATGAAGTAATAATTTATTATATGTAAACAATTAGATAAAAACTTACTATCTAATTGTTTTTTTGATATAATAAAAAAGATAATAAATGTTAAATAAAAAAGTTTATGAAAGAAGTGATTCTTATGTATTTAAAAAGTATAAAAGCCTATGGTTTTAAATCATTTGCAGATAAAATAGAAATTAATTTTGGTGAAAATATCAATGGAATTGTTGGACCAAATGGAAGTGGTAAATCTAATGTCGTAGATGCTGTTCGTTGGGTATTAGGAGAACAATCAATAAAATCATTAAGAGGAGAAACAGCTACAGATATTATATTTTCAGGAAGTAAAAGTCGTAAACCATTAAATAGTGCTTCTGTAACTTTAGTATTTGATAATTCTGATTTATATTTACCAATTCAATATACCGAAGTATCAGTTCGAAGAGTAATGTATAAAACAGGAGAAAATGAATATTATCTTAACAATGAAAAATGTCGGTTAAAAGATATTACTAATCTATTAACCGATACTGGTGCTGATAAGACAAGTTTTAATATTATTGGACAAGGAAAAATTGATGAAATTTTATCCACCAAACCAAGTGACAGAAGAGTAATTTTTGAAAGTGCAGCTGGTGTTTTAAAATATAAAAAAAGAAAAGAAGAAGCAGTTCGCAAATTAGAAAGAACTAATTATAATATTGATCGGGTAAACGATATTATCAAGGAATTAGAAAATAATTTAACTCCCTTAGAAAGACAAAGTAAAACTGCTAAAAAATATTTGGAAAAAAAGCAAGAATTAACGGATTTAGAAATATCTTTAATGGTTCATGATATTCATCTTTTTAATCATCAAACTAAAGATTTAAAAACTAAAATTGATTCTTTAAAAGATGAATTAGTTGAGTTATCTAATAATAATTCTACTTATGATATTGATGTTTTAGAGAAAAAAGATAAAGTAAAACAAATTGAAGAAGAAATAAATAAACAGCAAAGTCTTTTAATAGAAATTACTAAAAGTATTGAAAAAATTGATGCTAATATCAAAATATTAAAAGAAAGAAAAAAATATACTGAAAATTCTATAGATGAATCAAAGGAAAGAGTTTCAATTTTAAAAGAAGAACTTTTGAAATTTGAAACAAAGATTCATTATTTAGAGCAGGAATTAGAAAAAAATAAAGAAATTTTGCAAAACTTTACTAGTCAATTAGAAACTACTTATGAAAAACATCAACTTTTAAAGACGCAAAAACAAAAGATGAATACTAATATTGAACAAAAAAATCGTCAATTAGTAGATACAAAATATCGTATTGAATATTTAGAAAACAAGATTCAAAATGATAATCATCTTCCTAGTTCTATTAAGAATATACTAAATAATCCTCGCTTAAATGGTGCTCATAATGTCATTGGAAAGTTAATTGAAGTTGATAATGAATATTCTCTTGCCATTAGTACATCTTTAGGATCTGCTAGTAATTATTTAGTAGTAGATACTAGTCAAGATGCAAAAGAAATGGTTAAATACTTAAAAGAAAACAAATTAGGTAGAGCGACTTTTTTTCCTATTGATACGATTAAACCTCGAACTATTGAAGAAGAAAGTATTAATCGTATTAAGAATGTAGATGGATTTGTCGCGGTTGCTTCTTCTTTGGTACATTATGAAGATATATATCAAAATATTATTTTAAATCAATTGGGTAATGTTTTAGTTTGCAAAGATTTAGATAGTGCTAATTATATTAGTAAATTATTATTTCAGCGTTATAAAATTGTTACTTTAGATGGGCAACTTGTAAATATTGGTGGTTCTATTACTGGAGGAAGTAGTGTTAATAATAATAATATTTTAAAAGATAAATATGAGTTAGATTCAAGAAGATTAGAACTTCAACAATTAGAAGTGCAAATAAAAGAGTTATCTTTAAAATTAGAGAATATTACTAAAGAAATGAATTCTTATGATACAGTAATTTTTGACCAAAAAGCATCTATTTTAGAGTATCAAGAAAAAATGAAACAAATTGAAAATCTATTGGAAGAAGATCAAAAACAAAAAGAGGGACTGTCAAGAGAAGTAAAAGATATAGAATCGATTACTAGTCATGAAAGTGATAGTGAATTAGATAAGTTATTAAAAATGTATTATAGTGCTATAGAAAACAGGGATAACATTACAATAGAAATAGATAAATTACGAGTGAGAAAAACGAATTTAGAACAAGATATTTTAGAAATTGAAACTACTTCTAAACAAAGTAATGCTTATATTAGTAATCGCGAAAAAGAATTAAAAGAGTTAGAAATTCGTTTTAATACTATGAATATCAAACTAGATAATTTATTAATTTCTCTAGGGGAAGAATATAATATGACTTATGATACAGCTTTTCTTCAATATAAATTAGAAGTAAGTGATGAAATAGCACGTGGTCGAGTAACAGATTTAAAATCACAAATAAAAGAACTTGGTTATGTTAATGTGGAAGCAATTGAAGAATATGAAAAAGTAAAAAGTCGCTACGACTTCTTAATAAATCAACAAGAAGATTTACGAAAGGCTGAAGGTACTTTACTGGAAATCATTCAAGAAATGGATAAGATTATGAAGGAGAAATTTATTACTACTTTTGAATTAATTCGGACAGAATTTAAAAAAGTTTTTCGTGAGATGTTTCACGGTGGAGAGGCTGAATTAGTCTTGACTGATCCTAATAATTTATTAGAAACAGGAATTGAAATTCAGGCTATTCCATCAGGAAAAAATTTGAAAAGTATTTCTTTGTTAAGTGGGGGAGAGAGAACTTTTACAGCAATTTCTTTATTGTTTTCTATTTTAAATGTAAGACCTGTACCATTTTGTTTACTAGATGAAGTAGAAGCAGCTCTAGATGATGCTAATGTGGAAAGTTTTGGCCATTATTTGGATAAATACCGTGATAAAACGCAATTTATTATAATTACTCATAAAAAGAAAACGATGGAATTTGTAGATGTTTTATATGGAATTACTATGCAAGAATCAGGAGTAAGTAAGTTAGTTAGTGTTAGATTAGCAGATATAGAAAAGTAAGAAGAGGGGTTATTTTAAAAAAATTAGAAGGGGTGTTATAAAGACCTTCTTTTTCTACCTTAAAAGAATATGACATATATTTTAATATGGAAACAAAGAGAAATAATAATCAAGAATTAGAGGAAAGACTTAAAGAATTAAAGTCTGAAGAAGTTATTTGGATTATTTTAATTGGATTAATTTTCTTATCTTTTTATAACAATAATATTGAAAGAGATTTTTTAATCAATAAGAATAAGGCGAGTCAAGAAAAGTTTCACTATATTCAAATTTTTATTTTTGGAGTAGCGACTTTAACATATTTATTCTATGTTTTTGATGATTTTAAAGATGTTTTTTCTTTAAATGAATTTTCTACACCAAAGAAGGTACAAAATACTTATCTTTCTTTGGTCGCGAGTTTATCTATTTTACTTTCTGGTTTGATATACATTTATATTGCTATTGTAGATTTAGAATTAGAAACAGAAATTGCTTTATAATTTTGTATAAAAAAGTTATTTTTATATATAATTTTAGTAAAGGTGATGTTTATGTATGAAGCAATATTATTAGATTATAGTTGGAGTGATTTATTTCCTTATATCAGTGAAGATGCTTTAAAAACGCATTATAGTATGTATCAGGAAAATTTAGAGATGTTAAATGAATTATTAAAGGTTGTTAATTATGATTATACTTATTCTTTAAGAAAATTAATCGATCATATTGATATTTTTCCTTTAACAATAAGAGGAGAAATTCTTTATTACTTATCAAGCATCTTAAATCATAATCTTTATTTTTATAATATATCGAATAAGAAAAATACACTTCCTTTAAAAAAAATAGAGTTAGATATTATAAAGAATTTTGGAAGTTATGAGGAATTTAAAAAACAATTTATAAAGAAAGCTCAAAATTTGAAAGGAAGTGGATATACTTTTTTAGTAAAAGATAGGGATGGGTCTTTAAAAATTATTAATACTTCTAATGAGGATAGTCCTTATTATTATCAAATGATTCCTGTTATATGTTTAGATTTATGGGAGCATGCTTATTTTTTAGATTACAAGAGTAAGAGAGATGCTTATATTGATAATTTTTTTAAGATAATAGATTTTGATAAGATAAATACTTATTATGAAAAAATATAAAATATATTAATAAAGATTTATTAGAAAATTACTAGAAAATTACTAGGAAAATACTAGGAAATGTGGTCTTTTTAATCTAACAGATAATTGGAGGTATAAAATGATAGAAACAGTTGAAGATTCAAAAAATGAATTCAAAGTTAAATTAGTTGATGATTTAAAAGAAACAGTTATTGCTTTCTTATGAAATTAAAAAAATCAATCATATTTCAGATTGACTTAATCATTAACGTCACTTGGTGCGACGATTTTACCTTTTGGAGCGAATTACATACAAGTTACGAACTCATTTGTTCTCTTTCTAAAAATATTATATATGAATTA
>CAYOCA010000086.1:0-5176 GCA_964402345.1 uncultured Muribaculaceae bacterium
AGTCTAACGCCGACAATAGCGGAGACGTGAAGATAGGAAATCGCCAATATTTTTTTTATGTCCAAAATTCTGAAAGTTTTGGATTTTTTTGCTAGAAATTAATTACTTTTGTTATGATGCTATGAATAACATAACAATGAACAAGTAATAAATCAATGTCATGTAAAACTTTGTTTTAATATAATAAGTAAATAAATCAACAATTAATGGACAATTATGCAAAATAAATAGACTATAAAAACAATTTTATTATAGTCTATTCGATTTAATTTTAGTAGTTATGAAATTTATAAAGAGAGTCTTTTTGAATTTTAGTTTTTAAACCATATTCATTAAATTTATTGATGAAATTATTTATATAGTTCTTTTTTTATTAAATTAATATTATTTGTCATAATTGTTAAATAAGTATCATTACCATTTGTAATACCACCATCAATACTATTCATTGTATTTAAAGTAATTAATTCTATTTTGTAATTATCAATAAGAGAAGAAACAGTATTATTTGTTTTGGCTGTGGATGAATATATATATTTTATTTTTCCATCATTAATTAAACTTTTTACTTCTTCTATTTTGTTTGTACTTAAATCAGAATTTTCTTCTAATGAAATAACATTTAATCCTCGATCTTTCAAAAATAAAAACATATCATTATCTACTACAATCGTATCGTAATTAGCATTAGTAATTGTTTCAGTTAAATCTGCATCTAATTTTGAGATTTCATATCCTAATGTTTGATATTTTTCTTCAATTTCTTCTACCAAATATGGATTACTAATATATTCTGCAAGACCAGATTTTATATTTTCTGCCATCATCAAATAGTTATTTGGATTTAACCATAACTCTTCAATAGCGTTTTCGTACTTCATATTAGTAGCGCCATCGATTACTTTTAATTTAGAATTTAAATTAATCATTTTTACTGCATAATCTCTATCTTTATCTAAACTATTAAAAACAAATAAATCACTTTTACTATATTCTTCTAATTTTCGATCAGATAATTCATATTCATCGACTGTAACACCAGTAGGATAAATACTATATACTTTAGAATAATCACCGTATAAAGAATTAATTAGATAGTTAAGAGGATAAGTAGTAGTATAGATACTGATATCTTCCATATTATTTGCAGTAGTAGAACATCCATTCAAAAATAAAGTTATTCCCAATAAAAAACATATTTTTTTTAATAATTTCATAAGTCTCTCCAATCTATTTATATAATTTAATTTTACATTATTTTAAACTTTTTGTAAATAGTAACAAAATAAAAGGAAAAAAAATTAAACTTATGGTATAATATTCAATAGTGTTAAGGAATCAGGTGATAAAATGAAGTTATTAGATGACTTAAATATAAAAGTAAATGATATAAAATTATATGAAATGGCCTTAACTCATTCTTCATATAGTAATGAACAAGCAGAATGTGAAAGTTATGAAAGATTAGAGTTTTTAGGTGATGCTGTTTTAGAATTAATTATTAGTGATTTTTTATATAATGAAAAGCATTTAGAAGAAGGAACAATGACCAAAATGAGAGCTAGTTATGTATGTGAAGCAGCTTGTGCTACATATGCCAGAGAATTAGGACTAGATCAATTTATTCGTTTAGGTAGTGGAGAAACAGTTGCTAATACAACTATCGTCGCGGATGTATTTGAATCGTTTATAGGTGCTATGTATTTAGAACAAGGATTAAAGTTTACTAGTGAATTTGTTATGAATATTATTCAAGGATATATAAAAAAAGGAATTGATTTTTTACACGATTATAAGTCAGAGTTACAAGAACTAGTACAAACAGTTAGAAAAAGCATTACTTACGAAATCATAAACGAAACTGGTCCCTCTCATAATAAAACCTTTACTTGTCAAGTATTAGTAGATAACATTGTAATGGGAACTGGTATGGGCAGTAGCAAAAAATCAGCTGAACAAGAAGCTGCTAAAATGGCCTTAAATAAACAGGCAAAATAAAAGATAATAGCACTAGAAGAAGTGTTTTTTTGCTTTTTAGTATCTTTTTTTTATTTACTGTTTTTTTCTTTTGGTACTTATATATATTAATAACTATTATTTATTTTAAATATATTATCTTGATTGTTAATTTTTTATAGATTTCTATTTTTTATGTTAATATATTACTCAAAAGAAATATTACTACATAAAAAATAAAGATTTTTTACATAAATAGAAAAGAGGAAAACAGAATGGAAAATAAACAAAAAGTTCAATTGAAAAAGGATTTCTTAAAAGAAGACCAGAAATTGATGAAAAATCATATTAATCAACAAGAAAAAACTAACTTAATAGATTTGAAATCATCTAATTTTGATTATGATTCTTTCTTTAAAAGTTGTATTAGTAACAAAATGATAATATACAACAAATTTCCTAATTTAAATGATATTATAGAATATTATTCTAGTAAAAATTGGAATGCTGGTCATCCAATTTATGAATATGGAAATTTTAATATTGAAGAACTGGCGATTGTTATTCAATATTTATATTCTTTTTTTAGAAATGAAGAATATAAAACAGTAATGTTAGGATATTTAGAAAGAACTAAATTTCATGTATTAGAAGGAATTTTTGAACAATTAAGACCAAATTTATATTTTTTAATTGGAAATAGTAAAACACTAGAAGATTACATTCCATATAAAAACTGTTTTTTAGAAAAGGAACAGAGTTTTGATTTTCAAAAGAAAATTATAAGTTTTATTGGATTAAGAGCCAAAGAAGGGATAATTTTTAATGAACTGAGTATTCATACAGAACTTGAAAATCATAGGATTTATCCAGGAATTTACTATTATGATGAAATCAAACAAGAATATGATAATGTAAAATATTTATCACATATTAATATTTTTGATGAATATTTTTATAAGAAGATTAGGACTTATTCAGGAATAGAGGATACCTTAAATTTTGCAATTCATGCGAATGATTCCTTTTTAGCGAAGATTTTAATTAGTATTGCTATTTTTAAAAAGAATCATCAAAAAACTCAATTATCAAACGAAGATTATCAATACATTTTTTATGAATTATTTAAGGATAACTCCGTTAATGTAAAAAAGGAAATAGAAAGAAATATTCCTAAAAAATTAAAATTAGTGTCTAAAAATAAAAATTATGAAAATACTCTTAAGTAGCATTTTTTTGATAAATGACACAAAAGTAAGGCTATTTATCTTTTTTTAGTAAAAAAGTCATTTTTTGAAGAACGTTTTTTTTCTTTTTAGGAATAATATTTTTTTATCTGTTACATATCTTTAATATAGAGGAGGTAATTAGATGAGAAAAGCATATTTAGGAATTGATATTGGTTCTATTTCTACAAAAGGGGTTATTATAGATGAAGAAGAAAATATTTTAGTAAGTGATTATTTATATACTGAAGGTAATCCTATTGAAGCAGTAAAAAAATTAATAAAAAATTTAAAAATGAATTTTAATCAAAAAGAATATCATGTAGTATCAGTTGGTACCACTGGATCAGCAAGAAAATTAATTGGAACAATTTTAGGAGCAAGTGTCATTAAAAATGAAATTACTGCTCACGCGATTGGTACAACATCTAAAATTCCTAACGTGAGAACAATTTTTGAAATAGGAGGGCAAGACTCTAAAATTATTTTATTAAATCATGGTGTAGTAACTGATTATGCTATGAATACATTATGTGCTGCTGGTACAGGATCTTTCTTGTCATCTCAATCTAGAAGATTAGGTGTGAAAGTAGAAGATTTTGGGAAAATTGCTCTAACTAGTAAAAATCCTACAACCATCGCTGCTCGTTGTACAGTATTTGCAGAATCTGATTTAGTACACAAGGCTCAAATGGGACATAAAAAAGAAGATATCATTGCTGGATTATGCAAAAGTGTCGCTACTAATTATTTAAACAACGTCGGAAAAGGAAAAAAAATTATTGCTCCGATTGTATTTCAAGGAGGAGTAAGCAAAAATATTGGTGTTGTAAAAGCTTTTGAAGAATTAACAGGTGAAAATATTTATGTAGATTCTAATTCTCATTTAATGGGAGCACTTGGTTCAGCAATTCTTGCACGTAATAGTAAAATAGAAAAAGAATTTGATTTTAATATTGAAAATATAAAATTTGAAACAAAAGGATTTAATTGTCATGGTTGTGCGAATCAATGTGAAATTATTTGTGTTAAAAGAAATAATCAAATAATAGATGCTTGGGGAAATCGATGCGAAAAGGGACAGTTGAAAATAAAAAGTTAATTCTAGAATTTCATCGTACTTATCTAATTATGGCTTTGGGTTTTGTATTAACTGGATATTACTTAAATTTAATTGTCTTTACCAGTTTAATTTTAGTTCATGAATTTGGACATTGTCTAGTAGCGAAACTAACAAAATTTCATGTTGAAAAAATTATTATTTATCCCTATGGAGGTTTTACTAAAATAAAGGATAGAATTAACCGAGATATTAATGAAGAACTTTTAGTGGCAACTGCTGGAATTATAATGCAGTTTTTCTTTTATATGGTAATATTTCTTTTATATAAAAAAGGGGTGATTCGGGATTATACATTTAATTTATATACAATGTATAATCAACAAATGATTTTTTTTAATATGTTACCAATCTATCCATTAGATGGTTCAAAGATTCTTAATTTATTATTCAGTAAATATTTTAATTATTACTTATCTAATAATCTTACGATTATCTTTTCTTTTATTACAATTCTTGTAGTAGCTTTTTTCAATATTTATTATTATAATTATTCTAATGTTATGATTATGTTTTTATTACTTCGATATTTACTTGAATTTTATCAAAAGAGAAAATATTTATATCATCGTTTTTTATTAGAAAGATTTTTATATTCAATTCGTTACCCTAAACTAAAAATTTTAAAGAAAAAAGAAAAATTATATAAAAATAGAACGCACTTATTTTATGATGGGAGTCATTATATAGAAGAAAAAGATTATTTAAAAAAAATGTTTTCTAAATAATGACAAAATTTATTTTCTATTGTCCATTTTACTTTAATTGTCTTGTCCAATATGGTCATCTATATTTGTTGATTTTTGATATTATCATTCTTTCATGGATTGTTCTATTTCCTTGATTTTATCAATACTTTTCTTTGTTATTTTAG
>CAYOCA010000087.1:0-5050 GCA_964402345.1 uncultured Muribaculaceae bacterium
TCTGGATTTATATCTTCATAAATTTCATGTGGAATATAACCATTTAGTTCCCATGATGGGGTATTTTCATATATTTTCTTCATAAGTTTCGCTAATTCATCCTTAACCTTTTTAGTAAGTTTAATATTATTACTTTCTAGCAAATTTTCAACATTTTCTTCATATTCTTTACCTATTCTTATAAGGTCATAGATATTTTCTACTGCAAAGTCTAGTAATAAATCATTGTTAATTTTTTTATCTAACAATTGCTTTAGTTTATCTTGATATTGATGTCCTGCTTCTAAAAGTGATATTTTTAGCATTTGAGGTAAAGGAATAACTTTAAATTCATTTTCTAGTTTAAATTGAGATAACTCAAAATTCTCATCTATTTCTAAAGCTTTGTCATTATAATAAACTTTATTTTCTTTTACTTCATATTCTAGTTTTTTTAAAATAGTAAGTAATTCTTTTTTAGAAATATTCAAACCACTTTGTTTCAAAAGATTTTTAAGATAATCTAGTTCTAATACTCCATTTGCTTCCAAATAAGAATTAATTGCTAATTCTTTTGTTTGACTTCTAATATCTTCTTCTTTTAAAACTTGAACACCATCTTTTATTTCTTTTGGAAGGACAAGAGTACCATCGATATTGAAAACAAAGTGATAATTTAGCAAACTAGGACATACTTTTTCTAATTTATCACCACTAGCTAAACTGTCTAATTCTTTAAATTCAACGTCTGTTAAAACTAATCCAGCCATCATAAAACTACAAAAAATATTACTAGTTATTGCTTCCATTTTATTTTCTTGACTTAAATTTTTATTTATGTTAAATTCCTTACATAATTTATTTATTTCTGTTTCGTTTAATTCCTCTAAACATTCACCTATTGTTTTATTTACTTCTTTTTTCATATTCATTTTTTCCTTTCTAATATTTATATTTCTTTTAATTTATGACAAATTCAATGCTTTGAATTTTTTTGTTTCTTACTTATTTCGTATAAATCCAGGCATTTTACAAAACTGCTATTATTTTTATGATCTTTTATGTATTTTTTTAACTCTTTATTGTTTTTTACACTTATATTAATACCTGTTCCAAAGGAAATATCATCATAAGTAATAATTCTATTATATATATAAATTTTATCATTTGGCGCCATCACAGTACTTAGTCTTATGTCAATTATTTTAAATCTTTTATTGGTAAATACATCTTCAATTTCAGCATAACCATTATCAACGTCGGTTCCAACTAATCTAAATAATCCAACATATGACTCTTTCATACTCTGAAGCATTTTTATTTTATCTTCTCTTCTAAACTTATTCTTTTCTAGAAATTCATCTGTTATTGAGGTCATATCTTGATGATTTTTATAAACAATAAGTTCATAAAATACTAACATTTCATTAGAATTATCTGGATTAAAGTTAATTTCGATAGAATGATCACCTAATTCTTTCATTAATGATGGTGTAATTTTTTTTAGTTCATTTTCGAAATCATAATTATCATTTTCAAAATATTGAACCATAGAATCAATTACTTCTTTATGTATTTTTCTAATTCTATGATATTTTTTTATGTGGGGTTTTCTATTTAAAATATCTTGATGAATTTTTAACATCAACTCCACAAAATCTTTATCTTTTAATAAATCAGACTTTTTTGTTTTTTTCATTCTTTTTCCTCTCCTTGTTTGAAAGTAACATAACAATACTATTTAAGATATTATTCTTGTTGTTTTCTTGGTAAGCAGCATATTTCTCTTTTTGTAATATTTTTTTAATCTGTTGTAAATCTACTGCTGTTACTTTTACTAATTTTTTTAATCTCTTATCTGAAAGTTTTTTATTCGAAATACAATTTTGATAATCAACTTCTTCATAACAAAATAAATTTATTTTTTCTTGATATTTTTCTTTTAACTTATCAGCAATAAGGAGTCCCTCCGGATCAAAATCTCCATTATAATATAGACTATTTCCTGTTTCTAATAATTTATCTAACAAAAGATAGACACTGGTATTAGGAAATCCTCCTGAAATAATGACACTACAATCTATATTTTGAGAAATAATCTCATTTAAAATAGACGGATTTTCAAAAATAAATACTTGTTTAGTCTTAGTATCAAAAGATTTTGTTGTAACAATATTTTGAATATTTAAAATTAAAGACTCTTTATTTTTAGAAAATTGATTGAGATAATCTTTATTAGATAATAAATTAAAAGTTAGAACATAGTTGGATAAATTATCGATTTCAATATGAAATTTTGATAAAAGTTTTATTTTATCTTTTCTAGAATTGGGAAAATCTATATTTTCAATAAAAGATAGGCAATAAAAATATAATGTACCATTAGGATTATCTAAATCCAAGTAATGAGGATCTTGAGTATAAATGGAAGCATAAATAGGTAATAACATTTTTTCTTGTGGTAAATTATTAATTAAATTAATAGTGTTCATTAACTCTTTTTTTAGTAAACTTTTGTTTTTCTTATACTTTTGATGAATTAACTTATAAGGATTTTGTTTCGTGGCAATAATCTCTTTTAACCATTTACTTCCAATTGAATCTATCATATCATATTTTAGTAATTTTTGATACCTAATTGGTAAAATTGATACTTGAAAATATTATTTATTTACAATGAGTTAAAAATTAAAAAGATTTTCTAATTTTAAAAAGTGTTTTTATTGTAACTACTTTAGTTCTATAAAAAAGGAAAAATACGAGCAATTATTTTGTTCGTATTTATCTAATAAAAAGAAAATTTATACTTTATCATCATGATTCACTTTTACCAAGTGTTAATTTGGTAGTTTGTTCTTTGTTATCTCTTATGTAAGTAACTTCCACTTCTTCATTAGGATTATGCTTGTATAGTTCATATCTAAATTCTGCTAAAGTACCTACTTCTTTCCCAGCTAATTTTATGATAACATCTCCTTTAGCTAATCCTGCTTTATCTGCTGGAGAGCCTGACTCCACCTCATACACAACAATACCTTCTTCTACATCTTCTGGAAGAGTAATTCTTGCTTGCCATAACGCATAAGTTTGAGTAATATCGATCATGGTAATTCCAATGTAAGGTCTGGTTATTTTTCCATCTGTTTCCAATATTGCTGCTACTTTAATAGCTTCTTCGATTGGAATTGCAAAACCCATTCCTTCAACAGTATCATCAACTAATTTCATATTGGTAATACCTATTACTTCTCCATTGGTATTACATAACGGACCACCACTGTTTCCAGGATTAATAGCGGCATCTGTTTGTAATACTTGCATATAGTAGTCAGATGTTGTTGAACTAGATAAAGCTACTTCGACTAAACGATCTTGACCACTTAATATTCCTTTCGTAACTGTTCCAGCATAATCAGAACCTTCTGGTGATCCGACAGCGAATACAGTATCTCCTACTTTCGATTTACTGCTTTCTCCAAGAGTAGCAGCTGTAATACTATCAGAGTCTTTCACACTTAATACCGCAATATCGGAATATACATCGCTTCCAACGATAGTTGCTTCTAATTCTGATCCATCAGGAAACAAAACTTTTATGGTGTCCCCATCAGAAATTACATGGTTATTAGTCATTAGATAGGCTTTACCGTTTTCTTTTTTATAAACAAATCCTGTTCCGGTTGAATACAATTGATTGCTTTTATATGTTTCAACCACTGCTACTGCATCATATACTTTTTCTACTGCATCAGCAATGCTATTTGTTTCTACCAATTTTGCCGTACTAGTTGTGATACCATTTGTAGTAGTGGTATTGCTTTTAAATGTTGATATCATGAAATATGCTCCTAATGCTCCACTAATTAAAGAAACAATTATTACTAATAAAATAACTAGTGGCATACTAACTTTATTATTGTTAGAATGATTTTGATGCTGATAGTAATTATTGTTATAGTCATTTTGTTTTTCTTCAACTACTTCTGGTTCTATAATAATTTCCTTTTTATGTATTTTCCTTCTTAATATTTTTTTTTGTTCTTTTTCTCTACTCATTTCTACTTTCTCCTTCTTTCTTTTTTATTATAAATGACAAATATATTCAAATTATGAAATAATTATGGGAAATTATGGGAAAAAATTATATTTATTTAATATTTTAATTAAAATAATTAGATAAATAATAGATAAAGAATATCCCGTTATCACATCACTTAAATAATGTACGCCTAAATAAACTCGACTTATTCCAATTAAAATAATGATTAAAACATTAATTATTATCAGCGAAACTTTTAAGTTTTTATTTTTTACTAGTCTATAAATAACATAAATTAATAAACCATAGAATGCCATACTCACCATAGCATGACCACTTGGAAAACTATAACCTGACATTTCAATTATCCGGTAACCAATCGGTCGTTGGCGTTGAATTAAAAATTTTAGTAGTTGATTTATGATCACAACTAAAATTAAATTACAAGGAATTAATAAAGCAATTTTTTTATTTTTGATAGTTACCAAAAAGAAAAGAATTAAAATTATTGTGAATAAAAGAATCGTAATTGTATCACTAAATTTAGTTATTAGCAGCATAAAGATTGTTAAATTAGGATTTCTTAGCTTTTCTACTAAAATATTGTATGCTAAATTATCTATTTTTAGTTCTTTTTGAAGGATTACTTTTGTGGATATACATATTATAAGTATTAAAAATAGGATTATGATTGTTAATAATAGTTTATTTTTTATTTTATTTTTCATGATTTTCTTCTCTTTTCTTTCTAAATATTTATTTTCAAACCATTATCATAAGGTAATTTCATTATAGCATGAAAAAAGAGATTTATCACCATAATTTTAAAATCTCTTTGGCATATTTTTAATTTTTAAATTGTGAATTATAAAGTTCAGCATAAAATCCATTTTTTTTCATTAATTCTTTATGATTACCTGTTTCAATAATATTTCCATCCTTCATCACTAAAATTAAATCGGCATTTTTAATAGTAGATAATCTATGTGCAATAATAAATGATGTTCTTCCTTCTGTTAATTTATCCATAGC
>CAYOCA010000088.1:0-5005 GCA_964402345.1 uncultured Muribaculaceae bacterium
GGAATTAAAGACTATGCTTCATCTATTTTATATCCCATGATTGATGTATTAGAAGATCAAAAAATAGATAAGGATAATATAGATTTGCTTTTAAATAAAATGATAGATAATTTTGTTAAAAAGCATACAATTACTAAAAAAGCACATGAAGAATTACAATCTATAAGTCATTTAGATAAAGAAGTAGCATCTATTATTAATGAATACGAAATTAACGCCACAAAAAAAATTGCTAATATTTTAATAAATAATGATTATGAAATAGATGATATCAATGAGAAAGTTCATGTTATTTATGGAATTATAGATAATTACTGTCATGAAGTTGTTTATCATAAACATAGTTTGTTAGATTATGGTAAAATGAAGGAAATTATTGTAAATATAATCAAAAGTATCTTATTTTAAAAAGTTTGATATTTGATAAATATAGGTATATCTATTTTAAGTGGTATAAAGAATAAAATAATAATCAGTAAATAAAATAGTCTTTAGTTTCGTTTCACCATTAGAAAAACGAAAATTAATGTAATTAGGAAAAAATTTTTCATGATTTTAAATGAAAAAATTTACTTGCGAGAAAAAAATAATTATGTTATAATCTTAATCGACGAGTGGCATTTAAGCGTAAATCCAGTTTATTGGGTTTATGCTTTTTTACTCGTAAAAAATTAATTAATAAGGAGGAAAAAAACATGGAAAAAAACAAAATGGCAACCGTACCTATGAAAAAACTTTTCTGGAAAATGGGGTTACCGATGATTATATCAATGGTTTTACAAGCATTATATAATGTAGTAGATAGTATATTTGTAACAAATATGGGAGAAACAGGAGTAATTGCCAATCAAGCTCTTACTTTAGCATTTCCAATTCAAATTCTAATTATTGCTATTGGTGTTGGAACTGGAGTAGGATTAAATTCACTACTATCTAAAAGTTTAGGAGAAGGAAATCATGAAAAAGTCAACAAGATTGCTGGAAACGGAATATTTTTAAGTATTGTTATCTTTTTAGTATTTTTCCTTTTTGGAGCATTTGGATCTCGCTGGTTTATCTCTTTATTTGCAAGTGGTAATGAAGAAGTAATAAATATGGGTACCACTTACTTAAGAATTTGTTGTTGCGTGTCAATAGGGGCAATTGGATATACTGTTTATGAAAGATTTTTACAGTCAACAGGTAAAACAATGCTTTCAACTATTTCTCAAATTTCCGGAGCTCTTGTTAATATAGTATTAGATTATGTCTTTATTTACCCAATGGGTTTGGGAGTTGCTGGAGCAGCCTGGGCAACCGTAATTGGACAGATTGTATCTTTACTAATCGCCGCTATTTTTCACTACACGAAAAATAAAGAAATTAATGGAAATTTAAAATATATTAAACCAGAACCAAAATTAATCAAGGGAATCTATACAATTGGTAGTTCGGCAGCATTCATGCAAGCCTTACTTGCTGTTATGATGGCGGGAATGAATGCTATATTAGGAACTTGTAAAGTAGACACTTCTATATTAATTGGATCATTTGGTATTTATTATAAAATTCAACAAATTGCTTTGTTCTCTGCTTTTGGACTATCTAATACCATCATTTCTATTTTATCATTTAATTATGGTATGAAAGATAAAGAAAGAGTAGATGATTGTATTAAATATGGAATTATAGATACAGTGATCGTTACAGCTATTTTAACAATTGTCTTTGAAATCTTAGCAAGACCCTTATCTAGTTTATTTGGACTTGCTGGAGGTACTTCGACAGAAATCATTGAAGTATGTACCAAGGCTTTAAGAATCGCTAGTATTGGTTATATTTTTATGGGCATTTCTGTAGCAATTCAAGGAGTATTACAATCCGTTCGCTACGCAATCAGACCTTTAATCATTTCTTTTCTTCGTTTAGTTATATTTGTCTTTCCAGTAGCGTACTTATTCACTAAATCAAGTGATGTAATCAATCTTGTTTGGTGGACTTTCCCAATTGCTGAAATCTTAACTTCAATTGTCTCTTTATTCATCTTGAAAGATTCTTATCATAAGAAAATTAAAGGGTTAAATTCTACTTTAAATACAGGTAAAAACGAAAATCATTTTATTATTTGCATTTCACGTGAACATGGTACAAATGGTAAAAAAATTGCTGAAGAAGTAGCTAAAAAATTAAATATATCTTTTTATGACAAAGAGGAAATTAAAAATTTTGCTATTGAAAATCATTTTCTTGATAATTTAAGTGAAAAAGATTTATATGATAATTTCTTATCTTTAGATGTAGATAAAGACGCTATGATAAATCAATCTAAAATTATTAGAGAAATTGCTAAAAAAGAAGATTGTGTTATTGTCGGTAGAGCAGCAGATTATATCTTAAAAGATAATCCAAGATTAATTAAAGTTTTCTTATATGCTCCAATGAATTATAAAATTAAAAACATAAAGAAAAACTACAATGATACAGAAAAACTTGCTGAAAAAAATAGTATTAAATCAACAAAATCTAGAGCTATGTATTACGAATTAATTTCTAACCAAACATGGGGAATGAAAGAAAATTATGATTTATGCTTAAATTGTGAAAGTGGTAATGATGTAATAGTAAAAACTATTTGTGAATATGCCAAAAATAGACAAATTAACCAATAATTAGAGAATCAAAAAGAACTTATAACAAGTTTTTTTTTATTTATAAAGTAATATTTCTAACATTTAAGAAAAATAAAGACTCTTAACAGCATGGCCAAACCCAATAGTTAGTCTTGGCCATTTAAGCCCATAATAAAAAATCTTCATAAAATTGTATCTTATCCGTTTTAGCGAATTAAAATATTGTAAAAGTAATAATTAATTGTTATAATGAATTAAGAAAAAGGAAGTGATAACACATGAAAAGAATATTAACTGGATTACAACCAAGTGGTGAATTAACCCTAGGTAGTCTAGTAGGTGGTATCAGTCAATCTATTAAATATCAAGACGAATATGAATCATTTATTTTTGTACCAGATATGCACGCTATAACTGTTCCACAAGATCCCGTTATCTTAAAAGAAAGAATTAAAAAAAATGTTGCTTTATATATTGCCAGTGGAATTGATCCTAAAAAAAACATCATATATATTCAATCAGAAAACTTATATCATGCCAATCTTTCGTGGGTTTTAGAGTGTAACACTTACATGGGAGAAGCTTCTCGTATGACCCAATTTAAAGACAAATCTAGTAAATTTCAAAATGTTCCTGTTGGACTTTTTACTTATCCTATTTTAATGGCGAGTGATATTTTACTATATGATGCTGATTATGTCCCAACAGGAATTGATCAAAAACAACATGTAGAATTATGTCGTGATTTAGCTCTTCGTTTTAACAAAAAATATGGAGAAACTTTTAAATTACCAAATCCCATGATTCCTAAAATAGGTGCTAAAATTATGGATTTACAAGATCCTACTAAAAAAATGAGCAAGTCATCAGAAAACCCCAAAGGAATTATCTATCTATTAGATGATGAAAAAACAATCCGAAAAAAAATTATGGCGGCTGTAACAGATTCTGATTCTAAAGTTTGCTATGATCCAGAAAATAAGCCAGGTATATCGAACTTATTAACGATTTATGCCACTTTAACAGAAAGAAATATGGAAGAAGTTGAAGAATATTTTAAAGATTATAATTATGGAAATCTAAAAAAAGAAGTAGCAGATGTTGTCGTAGAAAAATTAATTAAAATTCAAAAAAAATATCAAGAGTTAATTCAAAGTGATGAGATAGATCAAATATTAGATGAAGGTTCTAAAATAACCAATGAAATTGCTAAGAAAAAATATGAAGAAGTTATTCAAAAAATAGGACTAGGAAGATAGTGACTTATGATTTATTTAGATTATGCAGCAACGACTCCTGTTGATAAAAGAGTCTTAAATACCTTTAATAAAGTTTGTTTGGAATATCCAGGAAATAGCAATTCCCTTCATAAATTAGGAATAGAAGCCAAAGAATTAGAAGAATACGCTACGAAGAAAATAGAACAATTATTAAATTTACAAGATATGGAAATTATTTATACCAGTGGAGCGAGTGAATCCAATAATCAAGCTCTCAAAGGAGTTTGCTCTAAATTTCAAACTAGAGGAAAACATATTATTACAACTCTGTTAGAGCATTCTTCTGTTTTAGCAACAATGAATTATCTATCCAATCATGGATTTATCGTAGATTATGTAAAAATATTAGATGATGGAAGAGTGGATTTAGAACATTTAAAGCAATTACTTTCTAATGATACTATTTTAGTTAGTATTTGTGCTGTAGATAGTGAATTAGGAATACAGCAACCAATCGAAGAAATTGCTAATATAGTAAGAGAGTACCCAAAATGTTTCTTTCACGTTGATTGTACTCAAGCTTTAGGAAAAATACCAATTGATTTTAGTCTAATGGACTTTGCAAGTTGCTCTGCTCATAAGATATTTGGACTAAAAGGAATTGGTTTACTAATCAAAAAGAAAAGTATTGTGATTGATAATTTAATTCATGGTGGTAAAAGTACAACCATGTACCGAAGTGGAACACCTGCTTTACCTTTAATTGTTTCAACGATGAAAGCTATTGATTTAGTTGTACCAAATTTAGAAAAAAACTATCGATATGTACAAAGTTTACAACAAAAAATATTAAAAGAGTTGAAAAAATATGCAAATGTTTCTATCAATAGTACAAAATATTCTATTTGTTATACTATCAATCTCAGTTTAAAAGATATTAAATCTGAAACTTTTGTTCATGCGATGGATCAATATGATATATATATTTCTACCAAAAGTGCTTGCTCTAGTAGTAATACGATGTCAGATGCTGTTTATGCGGTAACTAAAGATCGAGATAAGGCAATGAGAAGTATTAGAATTAGTTTATCTTATTTAACAACGGAAGAGGAAGTAGAAGAATTTTTATATAGATTCCATGAGTGTTATACAAAATTAAATTTAAAGGGATAAATG
>CAYOCA010000089.1:0-4953 GCA_964402345.1 uncultured Muribaculaceae bacterium
TTTTTAAAATCAATTTTATTTTTTTTATTTGTTTTAGGGGGTGGAGTAAATAAATTTCTATTATTACAAAAAAATAAATTATTCATTGAAAAAACTCCTTTTTTATTGTATAATATGAATAATTTTTATTATTGGTGAGAAAGCCTAAGGAGCCTTTCATACAACTAGATTTGTGCCTTGAGAAAGGAATGAGGTTAAAGATGGATATTATTTTAAAAGAAAATGAAAGAATAGATGATTTAGAATTTAAAAATTTAAAAATAATTCAAAATAAAGATGGATTTTGCTTTGGGATAGATAGTGTTTTATTAACTGATTTTTCTAAAGGGATAAAGAAAAATTCAAAAGTAATAGATTTAGGTACAGGTACAGGAATTATACCTATTCTTTTATCTGGAAAAACGAGTAATTTAAATTTTGTAGGTGTAGAAGTACAAGAAGAAGTAGCACAAATGGCTAAGAGAAGTGTTAAATTAAATTGTTTAGAAAATAATATAGAAATTTTAAATATGAATATTTTAGATTTAAAACAACAATATAAAAAAGGAGAATTTGATGTTGTTACTACTAATCCTCCTTATAAAAAATTAAATACTGGGGTAAAAAATACAAATAATGAAAGATTAATATCAAGACATGAAGTTACTGCTTCCCTAGAAGATTTTATAGAAATAGCATCTTTTTTATTAAAGGATTTTGGAGAATTTTATATGGTACACAGACCAGATAGATTAGTAGATATTTTTAACATTATGAGAAACAAATATATAGAACCAAAAAAAATAAGATTCGTTTACACAAATAAAAATAAAAAAGCAAATTTAGTTTTAATAAAAGGAATAAAAAATGGCAAACCATTTTTAGAATATGAAAACAATTTATATATTTATGATGAGAAAGGAAATTATACAGATGATATTTTAGAAATTTATAATAAAAATTAAATAAATTAGAAAATAATAGAATAAAATAGTAAAAAATAGTAAAAAATACATAAAAAAGGTTTTTTAAACAAAAATTACTTAATTTGAATTTTTATAATTTTATTTAAGTTAGTATGGAGAAAGATTTGTGCCTTAGGAAGGAGTGTGATTAAAAATGAAAGGGAAATTATATTTAGTTGCTACACCAATTGGAAATTTAGAGGATATAACATTAAGAGCTTTAAGGGTTTTGAAAGAAGTAGATTTAATCGCAGCAGAAGATACAAGAAATACTTTAAAGTTATTAAATCACTTTAGTATAAAAAAGCCACTAATTAGCAATCATAGACATAATGAAGAAGAAAGGGAAGATTTATTAATTCATAAATTAAAAGATGGAAAAAATATTGCTGTTGTATCAGATGCTGGAACACCAGGTATTTCAGATCCCGGAGAGGTGATTGTAAAAAGGGCAATTGAAGAAAACATTGATGTAATTCCAATTCCTGGAGCATGTGCTGCAATAAATAGTTTAATTGCTTCTGGTCTTGACACAAAAGAGTTTGTTTTTTTTGGTTTTTTACCATTAAATAAAAAACTAAGAAAAGAAAAATTAGAAGAAATAAAAAATGAAACAAGAACAATGATAATTTATGAAGCACCTCATAAAATAAAGGATTCTTTAAATGATTTGAAAAAAGTAGTAGGGGAGAGAAAAGTAGTTCTAGCAAGGGAGATTACAAAAGTTCACGAAGAATTTATTAGAGGAACTATAAATGAAATGTTACAAAAAAGTGAATATTTAAAAGGCGAAATGATTTTATTAGTTGAAGGTGGCACAAAAGAAAATAATGAAAATATTTTAAATAATTTAAGTTTAGAGGAACATTATAAAATATATGAAAAACAAGGATTAGATAAAAAAGAAATCATAAAAAAGATTGCAAAAGATAGAAATGTTAGTAAAAATGAGATATATCAATATTTTATACATTAATTTAAAAAAATTGAGAATGAAAGACCAATCATATTAGGCAAAAATAATGTTAATATGTAGTTAACTATAACCTAGTTTACTTTATATTTTGCTAAATTGTATCTTTTATTCTCAATTTACGGAAGAACAAAGAGAAATGTTAATTTAGTTCAAAAATTTCAGGATTTCCGATTTGTTCTTATTTATCATTTATTAATATTTTTTGTATTTTTAATGTTAATCTTCATTGTTTTCAGAATTTAAATCAATTATTTTTTCTAGACATTTTTTGCAAATTAATTTATCTTTATATGGAGTTAGGTCTTTTGAGTTATTACAAAAAATGCAACCAGATTCAAATTTTTTCAAAATAATAGAATTTCCATCTATATATATCTCTATCGGATCTTTTTCCTCTATATCTAATTTATTTCTTATTTCTTTTGGAATTACAACTCTCCCTAATTCATCTAATTTTCTTATTATACCAGTAGACTTCATAATTATTCCTCCTTTTAATAAATAAATTACTCCTATATATTACCATAATTTTCTAAATTGGTCAATAAAATTCAACCAAATTTTACCAAAAAAATTTAAAAAGCGACAAAAAATGTATATAAATATTATGTTTGTCGAATTTTGTCAAAAAGTTTTTCTTGACAATTTATGTAAATTGAGTTATAGTATTAATAGATAAAACAAAATTAAGAACTCCTAATTTGTAGTTAAAATTGGGAATTTCTTAAATTCAAATAATTAAATCAAAGGAAGTTTTATGATTCTTAAAATATTATTATTTATATTAATTTTTGTCAGTATAAGAAATTTAATTATAAAAATTTTTTCAAAAATATTAATGAAAGAAATTGATAGACAAAATAATTAGGATTTTAATTTTGTAGAGAAAATAATTTATTTGCCCCTTAAAAACAACATTTGACAAGTTTAACTACTCCTTTAAATTTTAAATATTGTTTACTTATTTATTTTCTCTACTTTAAATATGTATTAAATCACAAGGATGATTTCTGCTTGCAACAGATAAACTAAAGTTGTCTAAATTAGTTCCATTTGAAAGTAATTCATCAATGACTGTTTGATAAGCAAGTTCAGGGAAATTACTTTCTTTACTTAAATGTCCTAAAACTGCTCTTTTTAGTCCATTTTTTATTAAATAATTAATTGTTTTTCCTGCTATTGAATTAGATAAATGACCTGTTGGACCAGCTATTCTGCTTTTTAATTTTGCAGGATATTTAGTATATTTTAATACCTCAGTATCATAATTAGATTCTAATAATAAAAATTCGCTACCGTCAATATGGTTTAAAATATCATTTGTCATATGACCTATATCTGTAGCAATACTTATTTTTTTATTATCTGAGAATATATTGTATCCGCAAGGATTAGCAGCATCGTGAGGAATGGAAAATGGCAAAATATTAATATCCCCAACATAAAATGATTCATCTATATTTATATTTTTTTGGTTATTACTTGATATTTTTTCACATTGTTTAGGCATTGCATCAAAGGTTTGAGATGTTGCATAAACGGGAATATTAAATTTTTTTGATAGATTTCCTACACTTTGAATATGATCAGTATGTTCATGTGTTACTAATATTCCATCTAAGTCAGATGCAGAAATATTTAGTTTTCCGTAAGCCTTCTTCTATTTTTTTAAAACTTACACCAGCATCTATTAATAATTTTGTGTTAGTGGTTTCTACAAATAAGCAGTTTCCACTACTACCACTATATAAGCTACAAAAGTTTAGCATATGTATACCTCGTTTTATTCATCAATTCGTTTTATTTTTGCACCTAAGTTGCGGAATTTTTGCTCGATATTTTCATACCCTCTATCTATATATTCTAAATTATATATTTCAGTGGTTCCTTTAGCTATAATTCCTGCAATTATAAGAGCTGCACCAGCACGTAGGTCGGATGCACAAACTGGTGCGCCTGATAATTCTTTTACACCTTCAAAAAATGCTGATTTGCCTTGAGCTGTTATTTTAGCACCCATTTTATTTAATTCTTCTGTATATTGAAAACGCGATTCCCAAATACTTTCATTTATAGTGCTTGTTCCACTAGCTATTGATAAAAGCACTCCCATTTGTGATTGCATATCTGTTGGGAAACCAGGATATGGAAGTGTTTTTATATTTGCTTTTGAAGGTCTTTTATTACAATAAACACGCATGGTGTCTCCATAATCTTCAACAGAGCCACCAACTTCTAAGATTTTGGCTGTAATTGCTTCTAAATGTTTTGTTATGCAATTTTTTAATGTGACATCACCTTTAGATGCAACTGCTGCAACCATAAAAGTACCTGCTTCAATTTGGTCTGGAACAACTGAATAAGAAGTATTGCCAATAAGTTCTTTAACACCTGTTATTTTAATTGTATCAGTTCCAGCTCCTTTAATATTAGCCCCCATTGTATTTAGGAAATTAGCAACATCAACTATATGTGGTTCTTTAGCGGCATTATCAATAATAGTGATTCCATCTGCAAGAACAGCAGCTAAAATTAAGTTTATAGTTGCTCCAACAGAAGAAATATCCATATAGATAGATGTACCTTTTAATTTTTTAGTTTTTGCCATAATTTTTCCTTGACCAATATCTATATTTGAACCTAAAGCTTCAAAACCTTTTATGTGTTGGTCAATAGGTCTAGCACCTAATTTGCATCCTCCAGGCATTCCAACTGTTGCGGAACCTTTTCTTCCAAGTAAACTTCCTAAAAGGTAATATGATGCTCTAAATTTTCTAGTTAATTCTAGAGGTGCTTCAGTTGTTGTTATATTTCTTGTATCAATTGTTATTTCATTTTGGGTATTCCAAGAAATTTTAGCACCTAATTTTTCTAATATTTCACAATATATTTTTACATCACTTATATTCGGTAAATTATTGATTGTACAAATTCCATTTATTAATAATGTTGCAGGTAAAATTGCTACTGCTGCATTTTTTGCACCGCTAATTGTTACTTCTCCTTTTAAAGGAGTTCCTCCTGTTATTACTA
>CAYOCA010000090.1:0-4847 GCA_964402345.1 uncultured Muribaculaceae bacterium
ATAATAGCAAAATTTTCTTGAAATTCATAATACCCGAAAGAATTATTTATTTTTTCATTATTATTGGGTGATGCATAACATTGATATTGAGTAGCATTGTTTTCTTTTGTATTATAAGTTGCAATAATCTCAATATAAACACTTTTATCATTATCACTTCTAGTTAAACCTAACTTTTTTCCTAAATAAATAGATGTATTTATACCATCTTTCTTTTTCCAGTTTTTATCACTGGAAATGGATGTATCAGGATAAATTAAAGTTGGACATACGAGAGAAATAGTATCACTATTATTATAATTTTCAATACTACCATCCACTATTGTTGGTAAATTTTCTTCTTCGAGACCATAAATAAAAATTTCTCCAGTATAATTGATTGTAGAAAATTCTTTAATATTTCCACCACTTGTAAAATTTAATGAATTAGATATTTGAGTAACGTTATTAAGTTTTTTTAATTTATTTGTCATTGTAGTTGTATCTTCAGAAGAAGAAACAAATAATACTCTATGTAACACATTATTTAAGTTATCATTATCTATAAAAGTAGAAAAAGTTTTATATAATGACATAGATATAATTATTACAACTAATGGTAACATTATAAAACAGCAATTAAATATATTACGTTTATTTTTAAAAAAATTATTTAATGCAATATAGCAAATTTTTTTGAATTTCATTTTTACCTCCAAAAGAAAAAAAATGGGTTACTCCAACTTTTCTTCATTACCGACTTGAGTTGGTGTGAAACATAACTATTCACACTCCTGTGAGTAGTTACAGAATATATACTAATAACAATGTCATTAACTTAAAAGATAAAAACAATCTATCACTATCTCCTACTACTACACCTAAATGATATCATATTGAAATTATTAAGTCAACATCAGAAAAAAAGTAGTGTTAAACACCCAAAATTTTCCTTTCAAATAAAGAATTTGCGTATAAATATTTACTAAAAATCATAAAAAGATATTAAATGTTTTTAAATTACACTTAAATATAAAAAATAATAATTGAAGAATTGTTACCTTTATTTACGAAAATTACGTTTGTATAATCTTCATGCGTTTATTCTGAAAAGAGTAAATTTTTTTCTCAATTTTTTGTTAAATATTTATTATTTTGTAGTATAATCTAATTATAAAAAAAGGGATAACTATGTGTTGATAATAGCTACAGTACTTATTAAGGATATAACTAAGATTAATAGTTGAATTTTAAAACACTAAAATTTTATTTATTTTAATAGAAGGAGAAAAAAATGAAAGTAAGTAGTAAAAATAAGAAAAAAATGCTAAAAAAGATATGTTTATTATGGATTATTGTTTTCTTGACTGGTTTTGCAATCGGGTGTGGGATTAGAATTCATGTAAACAAATTAAATAATAATGTAGAACAAATAGAAGATGAGGAAGTAATAAAAGAAGTAATAAATGATGAAGAAACAGAAGAAGAAAAGATTACCCAAATTGTTTTATCTAAAGAAGAACCAACAGATGAAAATTGTATTTTTTGGATAAATGATGAGGAAAAGAAAATATACATTAAAAAGAATGGTGTTTTTGAAATAATTAATAAAAGTTATATTATCAGTGAAGAAGAACCAATAGATATAAATCTTCTATGGATTAAAGATGATACAGTTTATTATTACAATAATGATACTTCTTCATGGAATGAAGTTACAACTGATATAATAGATAGTTTGAATAATGAAGAAGTACAAACAGAAGCTAATGATACATCATCTAGTAATTCATCTAATTTAGAAAGTAGTAGTCCAGCAAGTAGCGATTACAGTAGTTCTAGTAACTCATCAACTAGTTCCAGTGATACAAAAATAAATTTAATAAATAGTGTTGCTTTAAATCCAATTACAACTGGTTATGAAGATTTAGATAATAAAGTAAGTAGTATTTTAGCGGGGATTGGTGGTAGTACTTATGATAGATTAAAAGGAGTATATGATTACTTAATCAATAATACATATTATGGTGGTGGTATCTATTATGAAGGTGATGTTGCTTATCTTATGAATAATTATCATTTTTATAGACAAGATGCTTTATATGTTCTTTCCGCTATAAGCTTATTCGATACAGGATATGGTGTTTGTGATAACTATGCTGCAGCCTTTCTAGTATTAACTAGAGCGATAGGATTAGATAGTTACGTTGTTGAAGGACAAACTAGTTCATCAAGTGGAGGTATGACTTCTCATGCGTGGAATGTTATCAACATCAATGGGACATACTATATTTTTGATGCTCAAGTAGAAGATAATATAACAGGTAGATTAGGATACAATGGTTATTTTCGTTTCTTTATGACATATGAGGAACTACCAGGAAAATATATTCCTAATGGAATTGAACCTTTTAACTATTTTTCTAAAACATCATAAATCAAATTATTTAACAAAAAAAGTCTTAGTGGTAAATAAACCTTGTCACTAAGACTTTTTAAATATAATTTATTCCAATTGGTGTTTTTTTAACATCTAAAAATAAACTCTTACTTATAAATTTTCTTCATATAATATAACTATCTTACTAATTTTCTTTAAATTAATAATACAATAATAAAAAGTTACTTTGCTTATTACATTAATTGAATTACTAATACCGATAAAATAATAGCACAAAGATCCGCTAATAAACCAACTACTAGTGCATAACGGATTTTTTTTACTCCAACACTAGAAAAATATAATCCTAAAATATAAATAGTTGTATCAGTACTTCCTTGTATTACCGAGGCAATTCTTCCTATTGTGGAATCAGGACCGTAAGTTCTTAAAATATCATTCATCATCACCAGAGAAGAACTTCCAGAAATCGGTCTCATAATTGCTAGAGATAATACTTCTTTAGGAAAGTGCATCATTTTTAAAACTGGTTGTAAAACACCTGTAATATCACTTAAAACATTACTTTTTACTAATACATCAATAGCGATTACCATTGCAAACATCGTTGGAAATATTTTTAATACCATATGTAATCCTTCTTTTACTCCTTCTAGAAAAACATCATAAATTTCTACATTCTTATACATTCCATAAACAATAATCAATAGAACAATACTTGGAATAAAAAAATTAGTCATTAAATCTCCTCCATAGGTAATAGAATATTCGATCCATTATTAATCCAAAAAGACAAGATAAAATCGTCGCGATTAAACATGCTGGAACAATTTCTGTAGGATTTTTAGAATGATTTAACAAACGAAAACTAATAACAGTAGTAGGAATGAGGGTAACTGAGGCGGTATTCATAACCATAAATGTAATCATACTCCTTGTCGCGGTATCTTTCTTGGGATTTTCTTTCTGCATGCATTCAAAACCTTTTAATCCAAAAGGTGTTGCAGCATTTCCTAAACCTAACATATTCATTACAATATTAGTAGCAATATAACCAATAGCTTCACCATCTTTTTTTAATTCAGGAAAAATTGGATGAATTATTTTTGACATAATTTGAGAAACTTTTTTCAACAAACCACTTGCTTCAGCAATCTTCATAACTCCAAGCCATAAACAGAGTAATGGAATCATTTTGATAATCATTTCAATAGCGGTTCCTCCAGAAGAAATTAAACTAGTATTTACTATTTCACTATTTCCTGTTAAAAAACTATATAACACTCCAACAATAATAAAGATACCAAAAATATAATTAATCATTAAATAAGCTCCTTTAAATACTGAAATACTCCTTTAGATTTTTTTGACTTTTTTTGAATATAAATTGCTTCTTTATAAAGGAGTGTTTGATCTAGGTAAATCGAATAATTACCTACTTGATCATCAGTTTTATAATCTTCTTTTTTCTCTAATTCTATTTTACCAATTAAACTACCTAACTCATCTTTTTTAAATATTAAATATACATCATTTTTTATATAAAAGTTTCCTTGATAAAAATTATCTCCAATAACTGTAAACTTATTTTTATTTAATACACGATAGGCAACATAGTTATTAAAAACATATTCATATAAAGATTTATGAGTATTCCAATCATCACTATCTTGAATTGTTACGACAATTAAGTCCATATGATCACTACTAGCAGTACTGACAAGTGTTCGTTTAGCTTTTTCCGTATAGCCAGTTTTTCCACCTGTTACATAATCATAATTTAACATTTTATTTTTATTCTTCCAGACATAAGTTTTTTTATTAGTTTTAACAGTATAACTTTTTGTTTTAACAATTTCTCTATACTCTTCGTATTGCATAGCATATTTTGTTAATAAAGCCATATCGTATGCGGTTGAATAATTACCACCATCTGTGTTATCTAAACCACTGGGGTTTACAAAGATAGTATTAGTCATACCAATTTCCTTTGCTTTATTATTCATTTTTTCAACGAATTTATCAACACTACCACCTACATACTTCGCTACCATTAAGGCAGCGTCATTACCACTACGAAGCATTAATCCATATAATAAATCTTTTAATTTGATTTTCTCCCCTACTTCAATATAAATTCCAGATCCATATGAATCTTCTATTGTATCATCAACTATAACAGTATTATCTAATTTACCAGATTCGACTGCTAAAAGACAGGTCATAATTTTGGTAATACTCGCGATTAACATTGGAGTGTTATAATTTTTTCCAGCTAGGACTCTTCCTGTTGTTTGATCCATTAATATATATTGATGTGCTGTATCGATACTAGCATGAGCAGAAGGAATACTTAAAAAAAATAAAAGACTAAATAACCATATTTTCTTCATAACATACCTCACCTAGTAATATTATGAAAAAGAAAGATTATTTAGTCCAGATAAACTATTTCTATTTTATTTCT
>CAYOCA010000091.1:0-4832 GCA_964402345.1 uncultured Muribaculaceae bacterium
ATATGAGATTCTTCATAACTATTAAAAAATTCTTTCTTTTTTAATTTAAATCATGTATAATGTTTAGTATAGGAGTTATGATAAAGATGGAAATTAAAAGTTTAAGATTAGCTTATCAAAAATTAAATGAAGAATTAGAAACAATAAGGGGGTCTCTTTGACTTTGAAAAAAAACAAGAACAAATGAAGTCTTATCAATCCCAAATGGAAAAAGTAGATTTTTGGAGTGATAAAGAAGAGTCTAATCGTATTATTACAGAGTTAAATTCTTTGAAAGAAATTATTGAACCTGTTATAGAATTAGAGAAAAATATTTCTAATAATTTAGAAACTTTAGATTTATTAGAAGATGAAGAAGATGAGTTAGTTTCTTTAATTGAAGAAGAATATTTAAGAGATTGTGAAAGTTTAGAAAAATTAAGTATTCAAACCTTTTTATCTGGAGAATATGACTCTAATAATTGTATTTTGGAGATTCATTCTGGAGCAGGTGGAACTGAATCATGTGATTGGGCGAATATGTTATATCGTATGTACACAAGATACTTGAATAAAAAACATTATCGAATAGAGGAATTAGATCGACAGAATGGTGAAGAAGTTGGTATTAAAAGTGTCATGATTCGAATTGCAGGTAAGAATGCCTATGGGTATTTAAAACACGAAAAAGGTGTTCATCGTTTGGTTCGAATTAGTCCGTTTGATGCGAATAAAAGACGACATACTTCATTTGCTTCGGTGGAGGTTACTCCAGAAATTGAACATGTTATTGATATTACTTTACCAGAAAATGACTTGAAAATTGATATTTATCGTAGCAGTGGTCCTGGTGGACAAGGGGTGAATACAACAGATAGTGCAGTTCGAATTACTCATTTACCAACAGGAATTGTTGTTACTTGTCAAAATGAAAGAAGTCAAATTCAAAATAAAGAACATTGTTTGGAAATATTAAAAAGTAAATTGTATGCCTTAGAATTAGAAAAACAATCACAAGAGTTAAATAATATGAAACAAGGTCAAAAGTCTATTGCTTTTGGGTCTGGAAAGAGAAGTTATGTGATGTGTCCTTATACTTTAGTAAAAGATCATGAATCTGGTTACGAGACTACTGAAGTTAATAAGGTCTTAGATGGAGAAATAGAAGAATTGATTATAAGTGGTTTAAGGAAGTGATACTATGTTTTTTAAAAAATTTAGGAGAAAGAAAATAGAAAATGTTTTAGCGGAAATTGATCATAAAGATTTATTTAAACGTTATGTTTTATTGTTATTAGGTTGTTTTATTGTAGCTTTTTCTTTTAATGTATTTTTTAATCAATATGGGATTGTCTGTTTTGGTGTATCAGGTTTATCCATTGTTATTAATAAACTTTTTGGTATTCCTAATTATTTATTTATTTTAGTTGCAGATGCTATCCTTTTAACTATTAGTTATTTTTTTCTAGGTAAAGCAAAGACAAAAAATGCTATTGTTGGATCATTGATTTTCCCTTTTTTTGTTTGGCTGACTGAATTTTTTGTCCCTTATCTTCATTTCGATAATGTAGAATTATTAGTTATTGCTGTTTTTGGTGGTGTGTTATCAGGAATTGGTTATGGACTTATTTTTAAAACTAATTTTAATACAGGTGGTACGGATATTATTACAGAAATAGTTTCTAAATACACTAAGATAAGTTTAGGAAAAGCAACCTGGGTATCAGACGGAATTGTCGTTATGTCAAGTTTATTGGCTTTTTCATGGGAAATTGTTTTATATGGCTTTTTAGTTTTATATATTATTAGTTTTATGACAGATCGCGTTGTATTAGGAATTTCTCAGAGCAAGGCATTTTATATTGTGACCAATAAACAAGAAGAAGTAAGAGAATTTTTACTATCTATTACAGATGGTGGGGTTACTGTAATTAATGCTAGGGGAGGTTATACAAACAACAAAGAAAATCTTTTATTAGGAGTTGTACCAACGAGACAGTATTTTATTGTAAAAGAAGGATTAAAAGAAATAGATCCAAATATCTTCTTTTTAGCGTGTGATGCTTATGAAGTTAGTTCAAGGAGAAAGTAAGATGGAGAATAGAGAGTTTAGTGTTAGTGAATTTATTGCTAGTTTAAATAATCGAAATCGAACAGAAAGATGTGCTATCTTTATTTGGGGAGTACTGATTTATGCTATGGCATTTAGTATCTTTTTTTCTCCTTGTAATATTGTAACCGGTGGTACAACAGGTTTGTCCCTTATAATACGTGATATTTTTGGAATTGATACTAGTTCTTTTGTATTTATAATTTCAGGAATTTTACTTGTGATAGGATACTTTTTATTAGGAAAAATCAATACGATTAAAACTTGTTTTGGAGTAGTGTTACTTCCTATTTTTATAGAATTTACTGGTATTTTTCAACCGTATTTTGATATGAGAGAGTCCTCTTTGTTTTTGACAGTTTTTTTTGGTGGTGTTATGATGGGACTTGGAAATGGGATGATTCTTAGAAGTGGATTTTCTGTCGGAGGATTTCAGACTTTGTATCAAATTCTTTATAAATATTTTGGCATTTCTATTGGAAAATCGACTTTATGGTTAAATGGTATTTTAATTTTTGGTAGTAGTTTTTTCTTTGGAATATCTACATCAATGTATGCTGTTATTGGATTATATGTTTCTTCTATTGTTGCTGATAAGGTTATGTTAGAAACATCAATCACTAAAACATTTTTTATTGTGACAGAACATGAGAAAGAAATTAAACAGTATTTAGTTGAAAATTTAGGTTATGGGGTTACAATGATGAATGTCAAAGGTGGATATAGTGATAGCAATAAAAAAATGCTTATGTGTGCTATTCCAACGAGACAGTATTATCAAGTTAAACAAGTAATTGAAACTATTGATAAAGATGTATTTTTCTTAATTACAGATACTTATGAAATTTATGGGGGAATGTAAAGTAAATAGTAATTTTATAAATAATTTATGAAAAACTAGAGAAATTTATTCTTAATGATGATATAATGATATGAAGGACAAGTGGTGGTTAAGATGGAATTGATTCGTGTTGATAATGTTCAAAAAACTTATAAGAATGGAGTTGTTGCTCTTTATGATTTTAATTTAAGTATTCAAAAAGGTGAATTTGTTTTTGTAATTGGAGCAAGTGGTTCTGGGAAATCTACGTTAATTAAAATGTTATATCGTGAAGAAAAACCAGATAAAGGTTCTATTTTTATCGGTGGAATTAATGTTGCTAGATTAAAAAATAGAAAAGTTTATATTCTTAGAAGAAAATTGGGAGTAGTATTTCAGGATTTTAAATTATTACCAAAATTAACCGTATTTGAAAATGTTGCTTTTGCAATGGAAGTTTTTGGTTATGAAAAAAGTGAAATTCAAAAACGCGTATTAGAGGTTTTGGATTTAGTTGGATTAAAGACTAAAGTAAGACAATATCCCGATCAATTATCTGGTGGAGAACAACAAAGAGTTGTTATTGCTAGAGCTATTGCTAATCGACCTAAATTGTTGATTTGCGATGAACCAACAGGAAATTTGGATCCTGATACTTCAATGGAAATTATGCGAGTACTTGAAAATATTAATAATTTAGGGACAACTGTTATTATGGCAACTCATGATCGGGAAATTGTTAATAAAATGGGTAAGAGAGTTATTTGGATTGAAGATGGAAGATTAAAGAAAGATTATGAGAAAGGAACGTATTATAATGAGAGGTATTAGAACGATTCAGAGATATATTAGAGATGCATTAAGAAGTGTAATACGTAATTTTTCTTTATCTTTGGCATCAATTTCGTGTATTGCAATTACTCTTATTGTAGTAGCATTTTCAATTATTATCACTTATAATGTTGAAAATTTTACAGAGTCTATTAGAAAAGATGTTACCATGGTAATTTTTTTAACGAAAGACGCTGGAAGTGATGATTATGCTAAAATAGAAGAAGCTATTCGAAAAACAGGAAATGTAGAAAAGTTAACATTCAAATCTAAACAGGAATCTGCTGAAGAAACTGCTAAGGGAAATGAAGTGTTTGAAACGATTATTTCAGGATGGACAGAAGAAACAAACCCTTTGTTAGATAGTTTTGAATTAAAAGTAAAAGATGTTGATGAGATTAAAGAAACAGCAGAGGCGATAAAAAAAATAGATAAAGTACAAACGGTTAGTTATGGGGAAGATATGGTTGATCAATTGATTACTATTTTTGATGTTGTTAAAAAAATATCAATTGGGGCAGTTGTAGCTTTAATTGTCGTAACGGCTTTCTTAATCGCGAATACAATTAAACTTGCTATTTACGCACGAAAAAGAGAAATTGAAATTATGCGTTTGGTTGGTGCTTCTAATATTTCTATTAAAATACCTTTTGTAATAGAGGGATTGTTTTTAGGACTTTTTGGTTCTATTATTCCAATTATAATTACAGTATATGGTTATACTTCTTTGTATGATTTCTTTGATGGTAAGTTATTTTCTTCTACTTTAGCGAAATTGATAGCGCCTACTCCATTTGTGTACTTGTGTTCATTATTATTGATGATTATTGGTATTTTAGTTGGTATGTTTGGTTCTTGGAGAGCTGTGAAAAAGTATTTAAAAATTTAAGAGATGTAATTATTAATAATGAAAGTTTAGTTTTAGTATATTTTATTATTTTAATTGTTTAAGGATTAGAATAATAAAAATCTGAAAATTTTGAATGTAAAAAGTAAGTTAACAATATGTTAAAAATCTTGCTTTTTTTTTTTTTTTTTTTCTATTTTTTTATTAACTTTAAAGAATATTTTAAAAAGTGGAGAGGAAATAAA
>CAYOCA010000092.1:0-4823 GCA_964402345.1 uncultured Muribaculaceae bacterium
CCATCTTTATAAATATACAAAAGAGCACTAGTTTCTTTTTAAAACCAATAAATCGAAAAAAATTTAGCATTCAACAAACTCATTTTTTCCCACCCTTCTTTTTTAATTCTGTTTCTATTTTTTTCATGAACATTTGGTTTTCTGCTTCTAAATTATCAGTAATTGTACATGGTTCATAAAACTCTAAAGTAATGCTTTTTTGAAATATTTTATACTTACCAGTAATGGTAAAAGGAATCAATATAGATTCGGTTGCGTTTGCCATTTTTACAGCACCAAACTTAAACGGCATAATTATATCATCGGTTTTGTTAATTGTCCCTTCAGGAAAAATTCCTATTACTTTGTCATTGTTTAATACTTCAATCGCTGTATGTAAGGCATTTTTATCGTGTATTCTTCTATTTACAGGAATGATTCCCATATTTTTAAAAATAATCTTTTTGAATCCTTGCATGAGTTCTTCTTTAGCTAAAAAATGAATAGGTCTACTCGTTGCCGAAATTAATAATATACAATCTAAATTATTAGTGTGATTTCCCGCGAGTACTGCTCTTCCTGATTTGGGTATGTTACTAATACCAATATATGTTGGTTGAAACAAAAATTTGAATAATACCTGAATCACAGGCCTTACTATTTTATATAAAAATGGTTCTTTCATTACTACCACCCTCTATACTTTAATTTGACTATCTACAACTTATTTCAAGTAATTTTTCTTTTTCTTTCATCGTTAATAAATCACTTCCTAACAATTTTGAAATATCTTCTAAATATTCTGTATACATCATTCCTGAAATTCTTTCTAGAGTCGATACTTCTTTTAAGTTAGTTTTATTATAAGCGAAATTAAAACAAGATGCAATACTCTATATTGATAATACTTAAACAAGCTTAATCTAAATAAACTTTCTGATAATTATCTTTCAAGATGTTAATATTTTCTGTAGATGTATAAATTTTGATAGAATAATTTTTTTCATAGTTTGCTTCTAATCTTTGACGATTTTTGATTTTATCCATTAGACTGTTTAAATAATCAAAAAAATTTTCTTCATCTAGGAAATGAATTTGATAATTAAGATATGAATATTCCTGTTGAGAAGAATTTTCAGAGGAACAATCATTTGTTTCATCATCACAATCATGAATTAAATAATAATTAATATAGGGAGTGTTAAATTCATAATGCTTAATTTCGACTAAAATATTTTTTTGATTCTCATCAGCTATCCATTCAATGTTTTCTATACAGGAATTTTTTGAAAAATTTAATAAAATATTATTCTTCATTTCTATTTCTTCTGTTGTGGTAATTAATTCTTCTTGTATAGTGCTAGAACCAAAAGTCAAGTAATCACAAAAAGTTATACCTGATCCCACTCCTATAGCGATAAACCCAATTATTAAAATGATAAAAAGCTTTTTAAAGTTATATTTTAATTCTAAAATAAATTGATAAATAATTTTAATTACAAGGTAATTGATTAAGATAGCTCCAATTAAAGCAATTGTTAACCCTAGAAAAAAGATTCCAACTTTCAAATTCCATATAGAAAATGTGCAAATAAAAATAAGTCCAATAAAACAGAATACACATGGAATCGCGATGAAAAATGCTAGGCATTTAATAAAGAATACGACAATTTTAGCAAGTCCTTCAAAGAAACCATAAGTAGTGTGTTTTGGATCTCTAATGATAATTGTATTCTTTTTCTTTTCAAGAAACTTTCTTTCATGATTTTGACTTTGCTTTTCATTTTCAGCAATTGGTTCTTCAATACTTTTTATATTCACCTGACTATCTTCAATCGTTATAAAATAATCTAAATAACGAATTTTAAAAATGTGAATAAATAATACCACTCCTACAATGATTCCAAAGACTCGGTAAACAAAAGAACAAACAGAAAATATTACTTTCTCTAATCCTAATGGTAACCAATACAACAATGTACCAAAAGTAGATTTAATCAACGTACCTGCTATTTCCCATAATATAAATAGAATGAGCATAATAAAAAACATTTCTAAAAGACATTTTACCTTTTCGACAAGTCTCATACTCCAAAACATATTTAGTGTTTTGATGATAAAATCTAATATTTCTTGATAATATTGAGAGAAGTTAATGTGAGTATCTACTTTTCTAGTATTTCCTCCTGCACCATCGTCTACTAATTCATCTAAACTACAATTTAGAATTTTACATAATTGCATCATTTTTTCCATATCAGGAATAGATGCTCCTGACTCCCATTTGGAAACTGCTTGTCTTGATACACCAAGTTTATCTGCTAATTGTTCTTGACTCATGTTATTGTTTTTTCTTAATGTTAATAATTTGTCACAAAATTTCATTTTTTTCACCTCTACCGCAAATTTTACTACAAGAAATATCAGTTGCACTATCGAAAAAAGGTTGCTTTTTGTAGAAAATTAGTTGCATTTCTTATTAATTTACTAACTTTTGTTTCATAATGTCTATTTTTTTATAAAATAAATTAGAAAATAATACATAATACTTATTAGGAAATAGTTTAAAGTAAATTGAATTTTGCATTTAGTATAACATAGGAAGTAAGTGTCTGCAATTGAAATAAAAGTTAGATAGTATTTTCAATAATTTTAAAACTTTCTAAAGTAATTCTAATAAAAAAAAGATGATTTAAGAGATAAAGCAATCAACAAAATCATCTTATTGTTTTAGTAATAATTGGGTGTAGTCATCATAGTCATTATATAAACAATCACACTTAGTTAAAAAACTTTTATAATGCTCTAAATAATCTATTCCAGACTCAAAATCATATTGAAAATTTTGATTGATTTCACTACACAATAAAGCTTCTATGTAACTTTTTAGTCCATCACTTGCATTTGTCTTTATTAAATCATTAATTGCATATTCAAAGGTTTCTTTTGGACTCGCTAATAATTCATTATATACATCTTTATTTGCATTAATATAATTAAAGGGATTTGATGATTCCTGTGGTCCATTTTCTACAATATAATCAATCTTTTCTTCTATGGTGCTTGTAGGTACATTAGATGTGGTATTTTCTTCACTTTTTCTAAATTCTATCAAAGATTGATTTTTAATAGATTCAATTTCCTTTAAAGTAAAAATAGCTTTTAATAATTCTTCTTGTTTCGATTTTGTATTATCAATTAACCCAACAACTACAACACGCTTTTCATTATCTACATAATTATAACTTAAATTAGAGTGATCATTTGTTTCAGCAATAAAATATTCTTGAATTTTTAAATTAATATTTTCTAAATCTTCTAAACTAGCAGTAACATTTTCCTTTTGGGAAATTCCACAACCTGTTAGTTCTAATATCAAAACTCCATACCAAAGAATTGTAAATAATATTTTTTTCATAAACATCCTCCAATATTTCCTTCAATAAAGGGCAATTAATCATATATTTTGTATGCTAATTTCATTAATAATTACATCTTTACTGGAATATTGTTCTAAACCACTAATTATATTTAAAAAGGTAGTTTTTCTACTTCCACTTGATCCTAAAATAGAAGTAAATTCATTTTTTCTAAAGTTAATTGAAACTTTATCTAATGCTGTTTGCTTTAAGTCCTCTATTTCATATACTCTCGTTTTTTTTAAATTTAATATAAAATTCTTTTTATTTAACTAACGGTGTTAAATAGTTAATTATGCTTTCTTATTATATTTTAATTATTTTAGCATTTAAGTCTATTTGTAATTTAACTCACATGATGTAATTGAAAATATCTAATCACATTTTATACTCTTTTTCTTTTTTACTTTATACCAAACAACTATAGAAATAACTATACCAATTACTACTATACTACCAATGATAACCCATATAATTATTTTTTTTGAGTTTTTCTTTTTTTCAACTTTATCGTTTTTACTATCTGTATCATTACTTTCAACAGTATCTTCTACTTTCTCAAGTCGATTAATATTAATGTTATATTCAGTAGAAGATTCATCTTCAGCGATAACAGTTACTTTGAAAGTATTATTACCTACTTCTAATGAAACTTCTTCCTCCATGACGATTGTTGACTTTTCATCTTCTGGTAAGGCAGTAAATTTAATTTTTGTTACTTCATACTCTACTTCTAAGTTATATTCTAGTACTTCTTTATCAAAGGTAAAGTCAATTCCTTCAATTTGTAACTCTTTTAAATAACTATTATTAGATACACTTGATGTTGCACTACTACTTGGGGTGGTATCAATACTACTGGAACTACTGGTTGTTGTTCTTGGTTCTGTCACATAAATATAACCAATCACATTAGTTAATTTGCCATTTTCATAGGAGTACTCACAAGTAGTTTCCTCGATTACTTTTAAATAATCACATAAGTATTCATCTTGTTCATTAGTTGTATTGTTAATAATGCAACTCCACCACGCATCATGTTCTTCTTGAGTCATTTCTCGGTAACACTTGCTTGAATCCCAAACATAAACCTTACCATCAGTTACATGATCGACATAAGCAACATGACCATACTCCTGATAATTATCTAAAACTATAATCGAATTAGCTCTAGCCTCACTTCCTACTGCAAAACCAGCATTTTTAGCATCATTATACCATTCTCTAGCATTACCAAAACCTGGAAGAGCAATACCTGTTCTATTATATGTTTGTTGCCATGCCATCCAAGTACAATTAGTTGTTCCCCATGAGGTTATTTCAGTATATGGATTAGTTGCTGCTTTAACACCGTTTAAAGGAAGAAAAAATAACAACAAACTGTATAACAAAGTTCTCTTTATTCTTTTTATATCAATCACACCT
>CAYOCA010000093.1:0-4634 GCA_964402345.1 uncultured Muribaculaceae bacterium
TTATTTAAACACTCCCTATTCTAAAATAAGTATAGCATATTTTGATTATTTAACCCACAAAAAAAATTTACACCCACATCTAACGTAACAAAATCTAGGTATTTAGAATAGAATACATATGATTAAAGGAGGAAAAAATGAAAAAAATTATTATTTCATGCTTAATACTAGTAATTTTAATAATTGGTATCTTTCTAGGTACAAAATACGAGAAAAAAGATTCATTAAATGATTCTTTAACTAAAGTCACAGTAGCCGAAGTAGCCCATAGTATCTTCTATGCCCCACAATATTTAGCAGATTCTTTAGGTTACTTTGAAGAAGAAGGTTTAGACGTCGAAATCACATTAACAGCTGGTGCTGACGCTGTCATGGCAGCCGTTTTATCTGAAGATGTAGATATTGGTTTATGTGGAACAGAAGCAACAATCTAGGTTGTTGACAAAAAAGAAAAAACTAATACTAGTTTTAATCCAAAACAAACAATAAAACTGCTGATGAAATCAGTAACAATGCTGATAAGATAAATATAATCACTGGTAAATTAACAAAAGCATTAGGTTTCTTCTTCACTCTAACTGGTCCTCTTTCTTTTGTAAAATCACTTCTAGCATCATCATATCGCATTGATCCGTAGCCATTTGAAAATGCTGATTGATTAGATAAGTTATCCTCACGCTTAAAATCTCCACGATACACGTTATCTGGTTGATAAGAATAAGGTATTTCAGCCTTCTTTTCTATAGCCTCAGTTTCATGATTATTAGAAATACTTCCTTGTTGGATATTTAACTGACTATTCTCTGAAATAGAACCGTTCTGATTCAACCCTAAATTATTTTCATAAGAAACCTCTTTCTTCTCTAAATCATTAGAATTTGGTGAAGCTAAAACTCCTTGACCAATTGCGACGTTATTAGCATTTTCATAAGTATTAGTTACTACTTTCCTATCTACTTTTTCTTCTTTTTTAGGAATTACTTGAATATCCCCATTGGTAACACCAACTTCTTGCATAATAACTTTAGCACTTTCTCGATAATTTTCAGATGGAATACAAAAAATAATTTTATCATTAACTATCTGATGTTGATTACTTTTTTCTTGATACGCATTCACAATAGCACTTCTTAACTTTGATATATCATTTTGAAATTGATCGGCATCAATATACACATTCCCATCTTGTGGTAAAATCATTTCTCCTTTATTCAATACTACATAAAATTGACAACTATTAGAGGTATTATTTACTTGATTATTCATTATACATCACCCTTCACAACTATTAACTATATTTATTATAACACTAGATAAAAATGAAGTAAAACGAATTAACAAAAAAAATGATAATTATTGACACTTACATTTTAAAATCATTTCTTCACCTGGAAATACTTTTACATCTTCAAAAGGAGAAACTTTATAAATTCTATCCAATAGTCTATCAGATAAGCAAAAACACTTTGAACAAATAAAATAACCATAATATCGATCTTTATAACATTTAACCTTATAACTAACACTCTCACCATGAATATTACAAATTACTTTTCCTTTATAAATAGATTTATAACCAGCATTTTTACTAATTCTTTTTTCATTTCTATTTCTAATAATCATTTGTACCTTATTCCAGAGTTTTTCATTAACAATTGGTGGTACTTTCTCATAATCAGGGTATTCTATCCATTCATCAGAGCTTATCCATTTTCTTTTACTATGCTTATAATCAATTACTCGGCTTTTTCTTCCACAATAATATCCTTTATATTTAGGATTCGTAAGAATTCTTTTAATTCCGGTACTATCTAGTTTTTTATGGTATATTTGATAAATTTTTCTACTAACTTCACTATACTTATAAATTCCGGTACCAAACAAAGAAAAAATATCCTGAACAATAAGAGCTTCTTTAGGAACAATAACTAATTTTCCTTTATCTTTAACGTATCCTAAAATATTACTATTTCCTAAAACAACACCACGATTAACTGATTGCTGTAGACCAAACTGTACACTTTCTGATAATTTACGAATCTCATCTTGAGCAATACTTGCCATTAAAGTAAGTCGAAACTCACTATCACTATAAAAAGTATTAATATTATCATTTACAAACATAACCCCTACTCCATATTCAAGTAACAAATTTGTATAACGAATACTATCTATAGTATTTCTAGCAAATCTTGAAACACTTTTTGTCAAAACTAAATCAAATTTTTGATTCATCCCATCTTGAATCATCTGCAAGAACTGTTCTCTTTTTTTGACCTCTTTTCCACTAATCCCTTCATCTACATATCCACCAACTAATCGCCAATTTACATTACTTTTAATATATTTAATAAAATAATCTACCTGATTCACAATACTAGTAGCTTGTAATTCATGATCAGTACTGACCCTAGCATAATAACAGACACGTAAATTTTGTTCATGAATACTTTTTCCTTGTTTTATTTTTTCTCTTACATCCATATCATCACCTAGTACTTAAATATGAGTAAAAAAAAAGAATATGAATTAATACAAAGTCATCGGATTAATTGCATATCCACTCACAAAAGGTTCTCCAACATATAAACAAAAATGTAAATGGGTTCCTAAATAAGGAGCACTCGCGGTAGGAACTGGTTCAACATTACCAGTATTACCCATCGTACCAATAACTTGTCCACGTAAGACAGTATCACCTACATTTACATTGATATCTTTAAGGTGCATGTAAACAGTATAGTAATTTTCATAATTATGATTAATTACAACATAATTACCACCACGACCATTACAAGATAAGTCTCCTACTACACAACCACCTTTAACCATTGTAACTACTCCGTTATTCGCGGCATAAATATTAGAACCATATCCAGTATAACTATAGATATCAATTGCTTTATGCGCAGAACTATAATAAGTAGTAATCGTATAATTATTATCTGTTGGCCATGCCCAATAATCAGTTACAGCTACATTAGAAAGCAAAGTAGGAGTTGTCGTACTAGAATTATTAACTAAATTTGTAACAGAACTATCATTATTAGGATATACGACTTTACTTGAATCTACATTTAACACACTGACTTCATTAATCACTAAATTATCATCATAATTAATAAAAAGTGAATTTAAACTTTTATTATCCATAAACAATATAACTAAAAGTAACATCATAATCATTATAATAATACAGATATTAACTTTCGTAATTAAAAACTTCATAACCATATTCCCCCCAAATTGGCTATTATTTTAACCCTTTTCAACTTGTTTGTCAACTAAAAAGGAAAATCAATAAAATATATTTGTAACTAAAAAGAAAATTATCCATAATAAACTAATGATTAATTAAATAAATAATTTAAAACAATAGTAGTGTTTTTCTTCTTCTTTCAACAACCTATGTCTACAACAAAGGAGAAAAAGATTATCCAATGACTTTCGCTGGATTAACCAAAAGAGATGGTTCCTTTATTGTCTCTAGAACACCAATTGACAATTTTACTTTAGATGATTTAAAAGGAAAATACATTATTGGAGGAAGAAAAGGTGGAATGCCAGAAATGACGTTAGAATACACGTTGAAAGAACATGGTATTGATCCTAAAAATGATTTAACTATTGATACATCTGTAGCTTTTTCAGCAATGTCTGGAGCATTTATTGGAGGTACAGGAGACTTTGTATCTTTGTTTGAACCAAATGCTATTCAATTGCAAAATCAAGGATTAGGATATATTGTCGCCTATTTAGGAGAATTAGGGGGAGAAGTTCCATACACAGCTTATAATGCTAGAAAAAGTTATATTGAAAAAAATAAAGAAGTAATTGAAGGATTCACCAAAGCAATTAATAAGGCCTTAAAATATGTCCAAAATCACGACGCTGAAACCATCGCTAATCACATCATTGATTATTTCCCAGATACTGCTTTAAATGATTTAATTACTATTGTAGGAGAATACATTGATGGAGATGCTTGGAAAGAAAACATCACCATCAATGAAGATGAATGGCAACATATTCAAGATATTATCATTTCAGCAGGAGAATTAGATTCCTATGCCCCATATCATGACTTAATCTATACTTTATACTTTGAAAATTATGAATAATGTAATTCTATCATTAAAAAATATATCCAAAACATATTACACCAAAGAAAAAGAAATAACCGCAATTGAAGATATTTCGTTACAAATCAAAGAGAATTCTATTATCGCAATTGTAGGACCATCTGGATGTGGAAAATCGACTCTTCTAAACATTATTGGAAATTTAGAAGAAAAAACAAGTGGTGAAATTACTTTTAAAAATAACAAGAGCAAGATTGGTTACATGTTTCAAAATGATTGTTTATTTCCGTGGTTAACAATTCTAGATAACTGTTTACTTGGATTAAAAATAAGAAAAGAATTGACAAAAGAAAAAAAGGAATATGTGATAAATTTATTAAATAATTATGGTTTAAAAGATTTTGTTCATTCTTATCCCAATAATTTATCTGGTGGAATGCGTCAAAGAGTTGCTTTAATCAGAACTCTCGCTATTAATCCAGACATATTATTACTTGATGAACCATTTTCGGCATTAGACTTTGAGACAAGATTACTAGTATCAGATGATGT
>CAYOCA010000094.1:0-4590 GCA_964402345.1 uncultured Muribaculaceae bacterium
GTAAATAATTTAAAAAATATTGACATTGAAATTCCTAAAAATAAATTAGTAGTGATTACTGGAGTATCTGGTTCTGGGAAAAGTTCTTTAGCGTTTGATACTATTTACGCAGAAGGGCAAAGAAGATATGTTGAGTCACTTTCAGCATATGCAAGACAATTTTTAGGTAATACCGAAAAAGTAGATGTAGATAGTATTGAAGGATTATCACCAAGTATCAGTATCGATCAAAAAACCACTAATAATAATCCCAGAAGTACTGTTGGAACCGTAACGGAAATCTATGATTACTTAAGATTATTATTTGCTAGAATTGGTACTCCATATTGTCCTAATCATCATGTTCCAATTACTAGTCAAAGTATTGAAGAAATGGTAAATAAAGTTTTAGCATATGAGGAAGGAACTAAAATCATGATTGCATCTCCTATAGTAAAAGGAGAAAAAGGAACTCAAAAAGAATTATTAGATCATTTGCGAAAAGATGGGTATATTCGAGTTAAAATTGATGAAGAAATGCATGATTTGTCTGAAGAAATAGAACTAGATAAAAATAAAAAACATACTATTTATGTTATTATTGATCGTTTAGTGATTAAAGAATCTATTCGCAGTCGATTATTTGAAGCAATCGAAACCGCTACTAATTTAAGTCATGGAAAAGTAATTATTGATGTGGTAGGAAAAGGAGAAGTTCTCTTCAGTGAGAATTTTGCTTGCCCATATTGTGACTATTCATTAGAGGAATTAGAGCCAAGAATCTTTTCCTTTAATGCTCCATATGGTGCATGTCCTGATTGCAAAGGACTAGGTATTCAGTATAAAATTGATGTTGATTTAGTAATTCCAAATAAAAACAAGTCTATTCGTGATGGGGCAATTACTACCATTTCTATCGATGAGGGAAATACAACTATGACTCAATTAAATACTGTTTCAGATTATTATGGAATTGATTTAGATAAGAAAGTAAAAGATTTAACTAAAAAGGAATTAGATATCATCTTGTACGGTTCACCCGATAAGTTAGAATTTAATTATTTATCTAAAAATGGAAATACTAGAACAACAACGGATTATTTTGAAGGAATTATAACAAATTTAGAAAGACGTTATATCGAAACAAAGAGTGGCTGGATTCGGGAATGGATTGAACATTTTATGATGGAACTTCCTTGCCCAACTTGTGGAGGTTCTAGATTAAAACCAAGTGTTTTATCTGTTTTAGTAAATAAGAAAAATATTTTTGAAGTAACTAACCTTTCTATTCGTGACTTAAAAGAATATATGTCTAAATTAAAACTCACGAAAGAACAAGCAGAAATATCCGAAACTTTAATAAAAGAAATTAATTCGAGGTTAGACTTTTTAATGAACGTCGGTCTTGATTATTTAACTTTATCTCGTACAGCTGGAACTTTATCAGGTGGAGAAAGTCAAAGAATCCGTCTAGCAACCCAGATTGGTTCAAGATTAACTGGAGTATTGTATGTATTAGATGAACCTAGTATTGGGCTTCATCAAAGAGATAATCGAAAATTAATTAATTCTTTATTACAAATGCGAGATTTAGGAAATAGTTTACTTGTGGTAGAACACGATACCGATACTATGTTAGCTGCTGACTACTTGATTGATATTGGTCCTTTAGCAGGGGATGAGGGTGGACTTGTAATGGCATGTGGTAGTCCTAAAGAAGTAATGAACAATGAGAATAGTTTAACTGGTAAATATTTAACAGGAGAATACAAAATAGAAGTTCCAAAAAAAAGAAGAAAAGGGAATAAAAAGTATTTAGAAATTAAAGGAGCAAAGGAGCATAATTTAAAAAATATTAATGTAAAAATTCCTTTGGGTACATTTACCTGTGTAACGGGAGTATCTGGAAGTGGAAAATCAACGTTGATAAATGAAATTCTTTATAAAGTTGTTGCATCTAATTTATATCACTCTAAAGTAAAACCTGGTAATCATAAAACAATTAAGGGATTAGAAAATATTGATAAAGTTGTCCAAATTACTCAAAATCCAATTGGAAGAACTCCAAGAAGTAATCCTGCTACTTATGTAGGAGTATTTGACGATATTCGTGATATTTTTGCTGAAACCAAAGAAGCTAAAATTCGTGGCTATGATAAAAGCAGATTTTCTTTTAATGTCAAAGGTGGACGATGTGAAGCATGTTGGGGCGATGGTGTAAAAAAGATCGAAATGCACTTTTTACCAGATGTTTATGTTGCTTGTGAAGTGTGTGGTGGAACGAGATATAACCGAGAAACTTTACAGGTTAAATATAAAGGAAAAAGTATTTACGATGTTTTAAATATGCGAGTAGATGAAGCATTAAAATTTTTTGAAAATCACACGAAAGTAAAAAATAAACTTCAGGTTTTACATGAGGTTGGATTAGGTTATGTTCAATTAGGTCAACCAGCACCAACTTTATCAGGTGGTGAAGCGGCACGTGTAAAACTTGCTAAAGAACTTCAAAAGAAAGCAACTGGGAAAAGTTTATTTATTTTAGATGAACCGACAACAGGTCTACATACTCACGATATTAAGAAATTATTAAAAATATTAGAAAGAATTGTCGAGAATGGAGATACTGTTTTAGTAATAGAACATAATTTGGATGTAATTAAAGTAGCAGATTATATTATTGACTTAGGTCCTGAAGGTGGAGATTTAGGAGGAAATGTTGTCGCTACAGGTACTCCTGAAGAAGTTTCTGAAGTAGCTGGTTCTTATACTGGAGAATTTTTAAAAGAAATTTTAAAATAGTAGGAATGAAAAGGTACATTAATTTGTATTCTTTTTTAAAAAGTATTGCATTGTAGAAAAATATTTATTATGATGAAAGTGGTGATTTACTATGCAAAATCAATACTATTTATTTTTAGTGCTAGATGGGGAAGAAGGTAATAATTTTCTAGAAAATAAGTTCATGATTTGTTGTGATTCTTTAATTAATTTAGATGAATTTACCTCTGCATACCAAAATGCTCAAGATTTAGGAGATGACATAAACCATACAAATAATCCTGTTAAGTTTGTAAACGCTATTATACTATCTGAATGTGAGTATCAAAAGTTAGTAAAAAGCAATAGGAAACAAAAATTGGTAAAAACACTTCCTGTGTTGTTTCAAGAAGATAGAGATTTTTTTGAACAACAAACAAAAGATGAAAATATAAAATATTATTATGATTTAGATATTATTAATCGCTATAAAAATTATTTATTAAATAATCGTTATATGATAAGTGATTCTTTAGTTAGTTCTGTAAAATTAGGAATTGATATTGACGCATCTATTACGGTTCCTGATATGGAACGAGTCTTTTTAGCCTATTACAATAAAAAAACTTATCGTATTATGAGAGATACTTATTTTGAACTAAAAAAATTTAGAATGATAAAGCTGAAAAATGACAATCAAAAAACGAGAAATTAAATAATAAATGGGAAGGTGAATTATGCAATATATTGAGAATTTTTTAAACTATTTAAAAGTGTTAAAGAAAGATTCTATCTATACATTGAAAAGTTATCGAAATGATTTATTAGAGTTATATGATTTCCATACTGATTTAATACATATTAATTCAACAATTGTTTCTGAATATTTGGAATATTTATATTCAAAAGGTTTAAATAGAAATTCTATTTCTCGAAAGCTTAGTTCTATTCGTAGTTTTTATCAATATTTACAAAAAGAAGGATTGGTTGAAATCAACTTCTTTAAAGAGATACATAATCCTAAAAAAGTAGGAAGCCTTCCTAAATATGCAAAGGATCATGATTTAGAAAAAATATTTCAAAGTTTTAATAAAGAAGATGCATTAGGACAAAGAAATTCTTGTATTTTGGAAATGTTATATGCTACAGGAGTAAGAGTGGGGGAATTAGTAAATATAAAAATTCAAGATATTAATTTATATGAGCAAACTATAAAGATACTAGGAAAAGGCAGAAAAGAAAGAATAGTTATTTATGGAAGTTTTTGTGCAGATGCTTTAGATTTATATTTAAATGATGGAAGAAAAAAGTTATTGAGGAATTATAATGATTATTTGTTTCTAAATAAAAATGGTGGACAATTATCTTCAAGGTATATTCGAAAAATTATAGATGATGTAGTAAGAAAATGTCAAATAGATTATCATATTTCTCCACATACATTTAGACATACATTTGCAACAGATATGTTAAATGCTGGAGCTGATTTAATGACTGTAAAGGAACTACTAGGACATAGTTCAGTTAATACTACTGGTATCTACACTCACGTGACCAATGAACAAATAAAAAAAATATATGAAATTGCTCATCCTCGATCTGGAAGTAATAATTAAAGTTTAAAATTACTTGAGTAATAATTAACTACAAGTAATTCAAATAAACCTTTATTTAATTAACAAAAAAATAAATATTAACTTATAAATAACAAAACAGGAAGAACAAGAAAAATTAAATTTTAAAAAAAGGTATTGCAATTTTTTTTAATTTATATTATCATGAATATGACATAAGAAATTATGTCCACTCTCTACGAAATAAAATGTAGGAGTGTATTCAACCAAAACCCCC
>CAYOCA010000095.1:0-4423 GCA_964402345.1 uncultured Muribaculaceae bacterium
CCAATAATGCTTGTCAAAAGAAATTAGCATTAAATAGAATTAAATAGCATATACCACAAAAAGTAATTACATTTTATTTACTTTATTAATATAGCAGATAAATTAAAAGTATTTTAAAATTGTTAATTTTATGGATAAAATATTTATTTTCTTTCATATTAATAGTGGGAGGATATATAATGAAAGAAGAAAATATAAATGCTTTAGATGAAATACATAAGGGCTCTTGTATGGGAATGGATGCGATTCATTTTATAGCTGATAAAGTAGAAGATCAAAAATTTAGAGAATTTTTACGCAAACAATACGATGATTATCATACTATCGCAGAGGAAATTGAAGAAATTTATCCTAAATATAATGATGATCAACCACATAAGACAAATACTATGGAAAAGGCTATGACTTGGTATGGTATTGAAATGAGAACTGTTTCTGACAAAAGTAGTTCTAAAATTGCCGAACTTTTATTAAAGGGGGTAAATATGGGAATTATTGAGGGAAGAAAAGTACTTAATAACAAGGGGATTGATAAAGAAGTTCATAATCTTATTTCTAAATATATTTCAATGCAAGAAAAAAGTGTAGAAACTTTGAAGAAATATTTATAAAAATCAGTATTCATGGTAATAAGAGATGTTTTAACAAAATGTTTTAGAGTGTGGTAGGTCTAAAAAGACTTATCACTTTTCTTGTGCTGTAATTATTTTATGTAAATTTCCTTGACATATTCATAATACTATATAGAATGAATTTATCTTTTAAAAAGCTGGTATAGTTGATAATAATAATAAAATCAATTGAAATAATATCATTAAATAGATTAGAGGTAAAGAGTTTTATCCTTGTAAAAAGATGTGACAAATGGTATGATTATGATAGGAATAGAGGGTGAATAAATGGATATTATAATTACTTTTTTTCGAGATGTTTTGGATGGACCTATTTATATTATTGTAGCTGTTATTTGTGGGATTCTTTTTTGTGCGTGTATTGGCTATTTAGCAGAGAAGAGTCAAAATAAGAAAAAAGAAAAAGAAAAGTATGTTGAAGTTAGTAATAATACACAACCTGTTTCTCCTGATTTGGTACCTACTGTGCAAACTACTGTAGCACCTTCTCCTCAAGTTACTACAATTCCTACTTCAGCTTCAACTACTCCTGTTTCGCCAGTTTCTTCTTCTCCAGCGACAACTTCTTCGGCTCCTATTACTTCTGCATCAGTAGCCCCATCTCAACAAGTACTATCTTCTAACGCGGTTACAACACCAGTTCCTATGCCTGCTCAAGCACAATCAGCAACACCACAGCCAATTCCAACTGCACCAGCAAATCCTACTCCAGTTCCAACTACTACTGAAGTGCCAACTTCTGTTAACCATCCATGAAAATGCTTTCTTTCCAGAAAAATTTTTGATATACTAAATAGGAGACATAAAAAGGAGACGATGTAATGTCATTGACAGTAACCGATATCATATCAATCGTTCGCAAACTTGCAGATATATGTTTGGTATGGTTTATCTTTTATTTTATCTTAAAAAATATTCGTAATAACGTAAAATTATCGCTTATTTTTAAGGGCGTTGCCTTTGTTATTATTTTAAAGTTTGTAAGTGATTGGTGTGGATTTACAACAATTGGAGTTTTACTGGAATATATTATTATGTGGGGACCACTTGCACTAATTATTATTTTTCAACCAGAAATTAGAACGATTTTGGAACAACTTGGAAGAACACAACTGTTAGGAAGACATAAAACTTTGACGGTTGATGAAAGAGAACATTTGGTTTATCAGTTAATTCAAGCTTTGGAATATTTAAGAAAACAACGAATTGGAGCCTTGATTGTAATAGAGAGAGATGTTAGTTTAACAAATTATATTGAAAAAGCAAAAAAGTTGTATGCTGATTTATCCAGTGATTTATTAATTTCAATCTTTTTCCCGAATAACCCTCTTCATGATGGTGGTGTAATTATTCAAGGAGACCGTGTTACTTGTGCCGGTGCAGTATTTCCTACTAGTAGTAGTTCTAAAATTAATCGTCATTTAGGAACTCGTCATCGTGCTGCTTTAGGAATCGCTGAAGAAACTGATTGTATTTCTCTTGTTGTATCAGAAGAGACAGGTCGTTTGTCCATTGCTGTTAAGGGGGAAATCTTTTATAATTTATCAATTGATGATGTTCGAATTATGTTAATTGATGAATTACGACCTAAACAAGATTTAGATTATGAAGAAGACGAAATAGATGAGGAAGAGATATATGAAGAAAATAATTAAGCCATTTAAAAACTTATTTCATCATATTGGTAGATTCTTTGATAAAGTATTAATTACACCAATTACAAAATTAATTTTGAAAGTTACTGACTTTTTCAAAGGCAATGGACGTAATATTGAACGCTTTTTTGGAAAGAAATCCACTTTGCTTGTTGTTTCTTTGATTCTGGCTTTTGCGGTTTTTGTATTAATTGACCAGGAATCAAATGTTATGATTGATCAATATGCTGAAATACTTTATAATCAACCAGTTTCAGCTATTTATAATGAAGAGTTATATGTTGTGGAAGGACTTCCTAAGACAGTAGATATTACTTTGGTAGGACAAAAAAGACATATTTTCTTAGCAAAACAGTCTCCTTCTAAAGGAGTATCTGTAGATTTAACAGGATTAAAACCAGGGAATCATAAGGTGACTTTGAAATATTCACAACGTTTAAAATCATTAGATTATAAATTGGATCCCTCTACTGTTACTGTAACGATTTATGAAAAAGTATCGGAAACTAAGAGTTTAACTTATGATGTTTTACATAAAGATAATTTGGATAGTAAACTTTATATTAAAGATATTGAACTAGATCGTAGTGATGTCATTGTAAAAGGTGCTGCTTATAAACTTAAAAAAGTTGCTACAGTCAAAGCATTGGTTGATGTAGATAATTTTGTAAATCCAAAAGCAGGAACTATGACATTAAAAGATGTACCACTTGTAGCTTATGATACTGATGGACAGATTGTGGATGTAGAAATTGTACCAAAGAGTGTAGATGCTAAAATTACAATTACTTCTCCAAGCAAAGAAGTGCCAATAGAAATTGTACCAAAGGGAACGCTAGCATTTGGTAAAGCGATTAAATCTATTACCACAAGTATCTCTAATATAACAGTATACGGTGAAGAAGATACTGTTGATAAACTTGATAGTTTAGAAGTAGAAATTGATGTAAAAGATTTAGATAAGGATAAAGAATATAATATTACTTTAAATAAACCTAATGGTATTACAGAACTAAGTCAAAAGACGATTACTGTAAAAGTGGAAATTGATAATTCTACTACGAAAGAATTTAAAAATAATCATATTGTAATTGAAAACTTAAATAGTAATTATGTTGCTCAAGCTTTATCAGAAGAAGATAGTATTGTTACTATTGTAGTGAAAGGTAGTGAGGATGCAATTAAAGCTCTTGATGAATCTACTTTGAAAGCTTATATTGATCTTAAAAATTATGGCGTTGGTGAACATGAAGTACCAGTAAAAGTAACAGGAGGAGATTTAAAACTTACTTATACTTCGAAAACGAAAAAAGTTCGTGTTCGCATTGCTGAAAAATAAGGGATTTACAAAACTTTTTGTAAGTCTTTTTTCTATGTGTATGATATTATGCTAGAGGATGGCAGATATCGATAAAGTCTAATTCTATGTAGTAAAGTATGAAATATTGGAATATGACTTTCAGATGATAGCAAATATGATTGAGTATAGCAATTTAACAATAAATACAAACAGAAAAGGCCTAGTTTTCACTAGACAATTACTCAAGGGCGAAATAAATGATTTCCCTTTACTCAATTTTGTTAATCTTCAAGATGATTAAATAATATACTAATGCTAATTAAGCCACTAATTCCAATAAGCACATAAATAATTTTTGACATTATATGATCTGCACTTCCAAAAATTGATGCGACAAGATCTAAATTAAATAGCCCTACTAACCCCCAGTTAATGGCACCAATAATAATTAGAGTTAAGGCCACTTTTTTTACTATTTCCATATTTCGTCTCCTTTACTTTATATTTATTCATTACTTATTATTGTCATTAATGAAAAAAATATTCGCAATAATCTTCATTTTTTTCCATATAGTTAAATGAGAATAAAATATGAGGTGAAATCATGAAAAAAATATTTCTATTTCTTGGAATTTTTGTATGTATGTTGTCGATTACTGGATGTGGAAAATATGGAGAAAGTGATGTTGTAAAAGATTTTGATAAAAAAATTAGTAAATTGAAAGCATATCAGTTAGAAGGAAACTTAGAAATTGTAAATAATGATGATGTTTATAATTATGATGTAACAGTTTCTTATAAATCAAAAGATTATTATAAAGTTTCTTTAACAAATA
>CAYOCA010000096.1:0-4399 GCA_964402345.1 uncultured Muribaculaceae bacterium
CAAGTTTATATTGGAATTCTAAGTCAGGAACCTGTTATTCAGGAAGTAGTTCTGGAACAAAATCATGTGACTTTACAAGTACAGGTCTAACAGATGCAGGTAAAGCGATGTTAGGACCCGCGAAATACTATCTAGGAGGAAGTAGTACTTATTATGGATTATACGCGGATGATTACTATAATTTTGAAAGAGGAACGACCGTATATTCTGGACACGCGACAAAATGGACTGGGTATATCGCGTTAATGTATCCAAGTGATTATGTATATGCGGCAGATTTAAGTTTATGTACTCAAACTGGATATCAATATAATTCAGATACAACAAACTGTACAGGAACAAATTGGTTATTTTATAGCGCAGCTCAATGGACCTTGGCGTCTAACTCCGGCGGTTCCTGCTATGCGTTCGTAGTGGGTGCCTCGGGGTACGTCGAGAACTACGGCACGCATTCAGCGAACGGGGTTCGCCCAGTCGGGTATCTGACATCCCAGGTGTCAATAGTTGGGGGGAGTGGAACAAGTGCTGATCCATACATATTATTGACCTAAAAAAGTTGTGGTTCTGGGACGAATCCAAGGAAAAATATTTCAACTATTTTCCTTTTTTTTATCTAATGGATAATTAAAAACATAGGAAATGATTTTTATTTTAAAGATAATTATGTCAAAACAAATCCAACAAAAAATAACTATTTTATCTTAACATTTGATTTTATAGGTATTACTGGTGGGATATTATGGAAAAAAGAAGATTTAAAACAAGAATTTTTAGACTCATTTTTTAAAAAACTGAACCTCATGAAGTTATTAAAGTATTTTTTTTTAACATTTTGTGATATAATCAATTCAAGTAAAGAAGAATAGAGAGGTAACTATATGAAAGAATATGATAGTATTTTAAAAGAAAAAAAAGTCTATAAAGACCCTGAACCAATCAAACATAGTAAGTATACAAAATATATTATAATTTATTTTGTATCTCTTATTTTAATTTTAGGAATTAGTTATTTTGTTTATTATCAAAAAATTTTAACAGGTAATAATATTTTTTTAGAAGATGCAAATGTTTTATTCACTAAATATCAGTCCTTATTTTCTCCATTACAGAATATTTTAGCAAATGATAATTATGCTTTAGAAGGAAATTTAGAATTAAATAATCAAAATTATCAAATTAATCTAGTAAGAAATCAGTCTAAACTAAGAATAGATTTATCTAATCAGAGTCAAAATCATTTATCTTATTATGTAGAAAATAGAAAGAAATATTTACAATTATCTTCTTTCAAAGAAGAATATATTTCTTTAGATAGTAGTAGTTATTTTAACATCTTGGATACAATTAAAACTAATTTTCAAAAGTATATTCAAGAAGAAGATTATATTAAGAAATTTTATTTAGAAGAAAAACTTCCAATTGTGGAGATCGATTTAGTATTAACTAAGGATATGATTAGTAAAATATTAGGTTTTACTTTTGATGATGATTATGAAGTAATGATTACTTTAAAAAATAATGCAATCTTAAATCAATTAGTGAGTATGAAAGTTGTTTTAAATAATCAAACCACTCGTTCTAGAGAAGTTTTAAATTATCATGGTAATGAACTTGATTGGGTAGATGTTCAAGGAAATACAACTAAATTTATTTTAGAAAATAATCAGCAAGATTTTACTTTAAAAATTTATCAAAAAGAAATACTTTATAGTGTCTTAACTGGAACAAAGGCAGAAAATACTTATCAATATGTTTATCAAGTAATAGATGAAGTTTATAATATTAATATAAAAGTATCAAATGATAATGGTACTTTACAATATGATTTTTCTTCTAGTAAAGAAGAAGATGGAGTTACTAAAAGTCAAACTGCTAATTTGGCGTTAAAAATACAAAATAATACTTCTTTAGAAGAAATTCATAATATTAAAAAATATAATGAATTAACAGAAGAAGAAAAAAATAGTTATAATAATAGTTTAGAACAAATAATAGATCCATTAAGGCAATTTGTTAAAGAATACCAAAAAAGTATCGATTAAATTAATACAGATGATAAAAATCGTTAGTTTTTTAGGAATTAGATTTATTATCTTATCAAAAAAATCTTTTAAATAATAAAGATAGATAGTTCCAAATACTCCCCAAATAAGCGATAATTCTAAACAAATAAATTTACCACAATGATAGGCTTTTTTGGTATAATTCCACATTTCTATATGAAACAATTGATACAATATATTTCCTCCTAACCATTCAATAAAGGTAAGGGTAATCCAACACAAAAGAAATGTGATAAGTACTTTTAAGTATTTATTACAGTGTACTTTATCTAAAAGGTATTTTTTTAATAAAATTAAAGCAAGTACACCAAAGCCATACACTTCTGTAATTGGACCATAAAAAATACCACTGTGATGTTTACTTTTAGAAATTTTATAAATAGTACTTTCCATACAAAAACCAAATAAAGAAAAGAAAAATAAAGCATTAATATAGTAGTACATTGTTTATCACCTATTTAAGTTATGGGTAGAAAAAAAGAATTGTATTCAATGAATTATTAAATACGATTCTTTTTAATTTTATACTTATTTAGATTGATTATAGTTTGATCCACTTAATTGGTTTTGACCTAATTGAACTAATCTTTTAGTGATTTCACCACCAACTGATCCGTTTGCTCTTGAAGTAGCATCTGGTCCAAGGTTAACACCAAATTCGTTAGCTATTTCATATTTCATTCTTTCGATAGCTTGCTTTGCACCTGGAACTACCATTTTGTTATTGTTTTGGTTACTCATTATGTTCACCTCCTACACTAATAGGTTGTGAACATTTAAAAATTTAATACATGAATTTAATTGGTAATTTTTTCTAAAAATTAAATTTATCTTTTTCTTTACAAATTGTAATTGTTTCCATATTATCAACAGCAGTATTAAGTAATTGCTCATATGGAAAACTTTGTTCATAATTGATACAATTTTCTAATTTAGGATTAATTACTGGGTGCTTTGGTAAAAAAATAGTGCAACAATCCTCATAAGGTAAGATTGATGTTTCATAAGTATCAATTTTTTTCGCAAGTTCAATAATTTCTAATTTATCTAAACAAGCAACTGGTCTAATGACGGGAATATTTGTTACTTGGTTAATTACACACATACTAGGTAATGTTTGACTTGCAACTTGACCAACGGATTCTCCATTGATTAAAACCAAGGCTTTTCTTTTTTTTATGACTTTTTCGCCGATTCGATACATCATTCTTCGCATAATGGTAATCATATAATCAGGATTAATATTTTTATATATATTTTCTTGTAAAGCGGTAAAATTAATAATATGTAATTTGATATTTGGTTGATAGACACTTAGTTTTTCTACTAATTGCTTTACTTTGTTCTTCGCAAGTTCTGATGTATGAGGAGGAGACTCAAAATATAAGCATTCTATTTTTATTCCTCTTTTCATCGCTAGATAACCCGCTACTGGTGAATCTATTCCACCTGATAGCATCAAAATTCCTTTTCCAGCAACTCCAACGGGATATCCACCAGCTCCTGTATATTCTTTTCCATAAATATAAGTATAATCTTCTCTAATTTCTATTTTTAAAGTATAATCAGGCTGATGGACATCCACTTTGATATTAGAAATATTTTTTAAAATGAGACTACCAATGATATGATTAAATTCTTGACTAGAAATAGGAAAATTTTTATCACTTCGTTTTGTTTCTACTTTAAAAGTTTGAAACTGGATATTTTGAGCAATTGTTAAGATATTTTCTTTTAGCTTATCAATATTATTATCGCTTTTATAGGCAATAACTATACTATGTATTCCAAAAATTTTTGTTAATTTTTGAATAATAGTATCAATTTCTTCAATATTTTCTGGTTGAATGAACATTCTAACTCGCGTTTTGGTAATTTTTACTTGATAATCTTGTAAAGATTCTTTTATATTAGAGTATAAAGTATTGATAAATAGATTTCGATTGGCTTTTTTAGTAGTTAATTCTCCATATTTAATTAAAATTATTTTTTCCATTGTATTCACTTCCTTTGTATAAAATATTATAAAAATAAAAACATAATCTGTCAATTCTAATTGTGAAAATGATTAAGGTGATTTTTTTGTATTTTTTTAAGTATTTTTCTTTTCAAATGAGGTTTGTTCATAGTATAATAAAACTATAGAAAAGGGATGATCTTATGTTAAAAATACCTTATGGACAATGTAATTATGAATCTTTAAAAGAAGAAGGTTATTATTATGTTGATAAAACGATGTATTTAGAAAAATTAGAAAGCGTTAGTAAAAATATAGTTTATCTAAGACCAAGAAGATTTGGTAAAAGTTTATTTACAAGTATGATGTATTATTATTA
>CAYOCA010000097.1:0-4371 GCA_964402345.1 uncultured Muribaculaceae bacterium
AAGGTATTTTACTATAACTTTCTACATAACTAAACTTTCTACATAAAAAAAAAAAGCAAGGTTTTTAACATATGGTTAACTTATTACATTAAAATCTCTTTACTTAACTTTTTCAATAGGATTTCCTTCAATAAATTTAATCGCGTTCATCGATACCTCTAAAGATTGATCATACTGCCCTTTATAAAACAACATAGTAGCCTCTTCCAAACCTTGATCTACATTAGGATAAGTACTACGATATCGATTTCCATACAAAATCATTTTCTCACTCAATTGTGATGCTTTTATCATATCATTCGTTTTATTATAAATTTTAAATACCAAATCCCTTGCTGTATCTACACGAATATTTAAAATTTTTATCACAATTGGTTTTTTATCCAATTCGCGTACAATCTCTCTTATGGCATCTTGAGCCTCTTTTAATTCTACATAATAACTACTAGGAATAACAGGTAACTTATAATCCTTCAACTTCATTTTAGCTTTTACAAGCAATTCTTGAATAGTATTCAATTGTTCTTTAGCGCGATATTCATCATCTTGCATACTAGTAATAGACTTTAATTGATAATCTAAATCATCCTGTAATCTCGACAACTTAATACCTAAACCATCTAATTCATCATACAACTTAGAATAAGCAAACGTTTTTGTTTTTCCCTGCTCTAATAATTTCTTAAAATCATCATTAATTTCTTCTAAATTACGATTCAATACACTAAAACGATTAATTTCCTCTTCAGTTAAATCATATGTTACTTTAATATCATCAATCTGAATATAAATATCATACACTACTTTATTTACTTTTTCTAATTTATAACGAAACTTCTTACACCCTTCTTTAAAAGAATCTTTACACTCCTTCTCTTTATCAAAATCACCAAACAAAGAATTAAAATAATCCAAAATTGTCTTTAATTCGATATTTGCATCTTCTATTTTCAACTTTCGAATATTCTCCATAATTTCTTCTGTTTTTTTGGTAATTTCCTCTAAATTATATTCTACATTCAAATAATCAAGTGGATATCCATCTCTTTGCATTCTAGCGTACATTACCTTTGTTTCCTCGACTTTTCCTGGAATTAATACACTTGCCATTAACAAAATAGATGGAATATTCTCTAATATCTCTCTTAACTTCTGAATATCTTCTTCAATAATAATAACAATTTTCTCAACTTCAACATAATCATTATTTTCCATTAATTCTTCAAACTTCATAAATTCAGAATCAACGTAATCAAATTCTTTTTGAATTACATCATTTAATTCTCCATAATCTTTTTCACAACGACGAAACTTACTCTGTAATTCTCGATATTCTACCTTTAATTTAGTAATTAAAGCTCTATTTCTTTCTTCTGAATTAGTAATAATCTGAATTTCTTCAATTAATTTTTCACTTTTTTTACGTAAACGTTCAATCTCTAACTCAATTCCCGTCATTCTTTTAATTGCATTTTTATAATCTTTCTTATCAATCAAAAAATCAACTTCTGAGATTTCATCTGTAATAAAGGGAAGCATCTTATCTTTAATATAAGAAAAAGTCTGATCCCAAACATCCAACTTATGTTGCAAATTATCGGTTTTAACTAAACTTCTTACCTTTGTAATTTCAGAAAGTATTTTAACATTAATTAACTGATTCTTTTCGATATCTAATTCTGTAATTTTATCTTTATACCTTTTACCAGTTTTTTTCTTAGTAATCATCAATGTTAAAAACACCAATACTACTGCTAATAAAAAAGTTGTAATAACAATTAGAAACACACTATCCACTAAAATTCACCACCTTTAGGCATCTATCAATATTTTATCATACTTTTTTAGATTTTTTTAGACAAATTAATGACTTTACAAAAAAAGACAGTAATATTATTTCTTACTATCTGCTTTTTTTCTTAGCTCCGTATTTAAAATTTTCTTTCTTATCCTTATATTTTCTGGTGTAACTTCAATTAATTCATCTGTATTAATAAATTCCAAAGCTGTTTCTAATGGCATAGGTCTAGGTCTTTTTAACACTACTGTATGATCTGATCCAGCTGCTCTGGTATTAGTCAATTGTTTTCCTTTCACCACATTAACTGCTAAATCATTATCACGATTACATTCACCAACAACCATACCTTCATATACTTCTGTACCAGGTTCAATAAACATAACCCCTCTATCTTCCAAGTTACCAATTGCATAAGCAGTAGATTTACCATTTTCCATAGAAACTAAGGCACCTAGTTTTCTTTCTCCAACAGTTACCTCAAGCATTGGTCTATATTCTTTAAAAGTATGATTAATAATACCGTATCCTTTTGTCATTGTCATAAAATCTGTCATAAAACCAATAAGTCCACGTGAAGGAATCACATAATTTAGTCTTGTTAAATTATTAATAGTAGACATATTTTCCATCACAGCACTTCTTAAACCTAATGCTTCAATTACACTACCCATATTTTCTTCTGGTACTTCAATCTGTAAATCTTCATAAGGTTCGCATTTTACTCCATCTAGCTCTTTGATAATTACCTCTGGTCTAGATACTTGTAACTCAAATCCTTCTCTTCTCATATTCTCAATTAAAATTGATAAATGTAACTCCCCTCTACCAGAGACTATCCATGATTCATTTCCTGATTGCTCTACTCTTAAACTAACATCTCTTTGTGTTTCTTTAAACAATCTCTCTCCAATTTTACTAGCTGTAATAAATTTTCCTTCCAGGCCAGCAAATGGACTATTATTTGTCATGAATGTCATCTTTAAAGTTGGTTCATCAATATGAAGAATTGGTAATGCTTCAACGTGTCCAATATTACATACTGTTTCTCCTACCGAAATATCTGGAAGTCCAGCAATCGCGACAATATCTCCAGCATAAGCAGTAGTAATTTCTATTCTCTTTAATCCATCAAAGCCAAATAATTTCTGAATTCTAAATTGTTTGACACTACCATCTAATCTTACACAAGAAACCATCTCATTTACTTTAATAGACCCAGAACTAATCCTACCAATTCCAATTCTGCCAACAAAATCATTATAATCTAATAAAGCTGGTTGAAATTGTAAATTTCCTTCTACATTTACTTTAGGTTCTGGTATTTCATCAATAATTAACTGAAATATTTCATCATAGCTTTCCTTTTGAGAAGAAAGATCCGGATCTAAACTAGCGGTACCATTTAAAGCAGATACATAAGCAGTTTTAAATTCAATCTGGTCATCATCTGCTCCAAGTTCAATAAATAAATCTAATACTTCATCTAAGACCTTATCAACTCTCGCTGTAGATTTATCGACTTTATTAATAATCACAATAGGTTTTACTCCAGCATCTAATGCTTTCTTTAGTACAAATCTAGTTTGGGGCATGGTTCCTTCATAAGCATCTACGACAAGTAGTACTCCATCAACCATATTCATAATTCTCTCAACTTCTCCACCAAAGTCAGCGTGACCAGGAGTATCTAAAATATTAATCTTATAACCATTATAATGAATAGCGGTTGTTTTAGCTAAAATGGTAATTCCACGTTCCCTCTCAATATCATTTGAGTCCATTACCCTTTCTGTAATTTCTTCGTTTTCGCGAAATGTACCAGACTTTCTTAATAATTGATCTACTAATGTCGTTTTTCCATGATCAACATGGGCAATAATAGCGATATTTCTAATATTCATAAAATTCACACCTCTTTTTTTACGTACTGTCCCATTATATCACATTTTTCTTTGTTGAACAGTATTTTTATTAACTTTTTTTAAAAAAATTAATTACAAGTTATTAATTGATTCTTTCAAATATTTCTCTTTTTCATTTGGATCATTTGGTATTGTATATCCATCTCTAAGGCAAGTTCAATCTTATTTTACATAAAAATCAAACTATCTAAATCAATCAACTTAACATCCACTCACTCTATAAGTTAAAAATGGAAAGATAAATACAATTTTCTTTCAAATTTCAAACCAATTCTCTCTATCACTCTTCTATTTTCAGCTAAACTTAACTTCAAATATAAATTCATAACACCTACAGAATCTTTTTTTAAATTAATCAGTCCTATAACATAATTATTACAAAATTAAATAACATTCACCAAAAAATCTAGGATATAATCAGTATGATGAATTCAATATAACAAAAAATACTATAAGAATACAACAAAATTAACTTTAATTGAAAACAACATTAAAAATTTTTTTAACTTTCGTACAATACAAAGATTTATTAAAAATGAATAAAAAAAGAGAAATTAAAATTATTTCTTCTAGGTTTTTACATTAAAATTAAAAATCTAACATCAACTAACTTTCGTATATTCTTTTACATCGATTCTTTTATCTTTA
>CAYOCA010000098.1:0-4252 GCA_964402345.1 uncultured Muribaculaceae bacterium
AGAAACATCATAGCATAAACAAAATTTATTTTCAACACTTTTTTTCATTTTTTCTAATGCTTTAATTTTTAATAACTCATCTTTTATAGTAAAAAATTCATCAAATTTTCATTATATTTGTACTAATTATCCCTCAATACTGCTTGATACTTCTTTTCTACTTCCATAATTATTTTATTAAATATAATCATTACCTCTTCATCAGTTAAAGTTTTATTATAATCTTCAAAAGTTAAAGAAAAGGCTAAAGAGATTTTATCTTCCCCAATATTTTTTCCTTTATATACATCAAATATACGAATATTTGTAAGTAATCTTCCACCAGTTTTTTTAATTGTATTAATGATATCTCCAGCAACAATATTTTTATTTACAATAAATGCCATATCCTTAATAATACTAGGATAAATATTTGTTTCGTTATATTTAAGAGGCTTTATTTTGGTAATGAGTTGATTCATATTGATTTCAAACACATATACATCATCTTGACATAAATTAGGATGAACTTTTCCAAGTATACCAATTTCATTTCTATCAAGTAATATCTTAGCACTAATACCAGGATGAATATCCGGAATATTTGACTCAGCGATAAACTGATATCTATTTTTAAGACCCATATAATCTAGTAAATTTTCTATTATTCCTTTTACTAAGTAAAAATCGACTTTCATCTCTTTACCCCAACCATTACTAATATAATTACCACTTAGTAAACCAGCTATTTTAGATTCTTCCTGATAATTTTTATCATAAGTTTTACTAATCTCATAAATCAATATATCATCTATCTTACGCGTTTTATTATATTGGTAAGTAGAAAACAAAGATGGAAGAATACTAGTTCTTATTATAGATTTATCACTACTTAAAGGATTGGGTAATGTTAATGGCGTCTTTTCTTCATAACAAAACATTTTTGCCATATCAGGACTTGTTAAAGTATAAGTTTTTACTTCATTTAACCCTAAACTTCTAAGACGTTTAGATATTACTTTACGATATTTTACATCACCAACATATTCTCCTTTACGAATAGTTGTTTTAGGTAAAGTAGAAACTAAATTATGATAACCATATAATCTTCCAATTTCTTCAGCAAGATCATTGACATTAGCATCAATATCTAATCTTCTATTAGGAATCTCAGTAATAAATTTACCATTTTTAAGTTCATATGGGAAATCTAATCTTCCAAGTTCTACTTTCATATCCTCTTCACTGATAGTAATTCCTAACATCTTATTAATATCTTCTGGAACAAATTCAACAATTTTTTTACTTTTATCGACATCATCATGACGAATGACACCAGATAATACTTTAGCATCAGCATATTTTTCTAATAAATGACAAGCTCTCTTCATCGCTTTTTCCGTATATTCATAATTAAGACCTTTTCCATAGCGAATACTAGCTTCACTTTTTAAATCCAAATTACTAGAAGTATAACGAATACTAGTTGAATCAAAAATAGCACTTTCAATTAAAATATTTTTGGTTGTATCGTCTACTTCCGTGTTTTCTCCTCCCATTACCCCAGCAATACAAACGGGTTTCAATCCATTCGTGATAACAATATCACTAGCTTTTAAAGTTCTCTTCTTACCATCTAAAGTTACAATTTCTTCTTTCTTTTTAGCGTCTCTTACTAAAATGTAATCTCCTAATTTATCTTTATCAAAAAAATGCATTGGTTGACCATACTCTAACATTACATAATTAGAAATATCTACGACATTATTAATACTTCGCATACCAGCTCCAGCTAATCTTTTCTTAATAAAATCAGGAGATTCTTTAATATGAACATCACTAACCATTCTTGCTACATAATAAGGACATTTAGCGGTATCTACTTCTAATCGAAAATGTTGATTGATATTTTCTTTTATTTCTTTAAAACAATCCTCTGGTAAGGTTACTTTTCTATTTAAAATAGCAGCAATTTCGTAAGCAAAACCAATATGGTAATAACAATCATTGTTGCGATGCTTATGGATATCTAATTCATATAAGGTATCATCTAAACCTAAAAACTTTATCGGATCTTCTCCAATAGGAGCATTGACATCTAATTCTTCTATTCCTTTGGCATATGTTTCATCATTTTTTTCTTCTAAACCAAGTTCAAATAATGCACAAATCATTCCGTTTGATTCTACTCCACGAATCTTACTTTTTTTAATTTCAATATTTCCAGGGATGATTGCTCCAGGAAGGGCAACAATTACTTTAAGACCTGCTCTTACATTTGGTGCTCCACAGACAATTTGATAAGTCTCGTTTCCAACATCAACAAGACAGACATGTAAATGATCACTATCTGGATGATCAGTACACTCAATGATATATCCAATAACTAAATGATCAATATGGTTTGTCACTACTTTTTCAACATTGATACCTGCTTTAGTAATTTTAACAGCTAGTTCTTTTAAATCTTGATCTTTGATATCAATATAATCACTAACCCATTCTAAACTAATCATTATAAATCAACCTCCCTATCAAATGTACTTAATTCTTTTAAATTAGTATTATAAAATACTCTAATGTCTTGAATACCATATTTTAACATTGCCATTCTTTCAGCACCAAAACCAAAGGCAAAACCAGACCAAACTTTAGGGTCATAACCACTCATTTTAAGAACATTAGGATGAACAATACCTGCACCAGCAACTGTAATCCAACCAGTATTTTTACAAATATTACATCCTTTACCACCACAGTTAAAACAACTAATATCAACTTCTACAGATGGTTCCGTGAATTGATAATAACTAGGTCTAAATCTTGTTTCAACATCTTGTCCAAATAATTTTTTTACAATTACATCAATCGTCCCTTTTAAATCAGATAAACTAATATCTTTATCTACTAGCAATCCTTCAATTTGCATAAATTGGTGCGAATGAGTAGCATCATCATCATCTCTTCGATAAGTTTTACCTGGGCAAATCATCCGAATAGGTGTTTTTCCTTCTCCTTTTAACATTGTTCTTACTTGAACAGGGGAAGTTTGACTTCTTAAAAGGATTTCTTCTCCTTCAATATAAAATGTATCTTGAGCATCTCTTGCGGGGTGACCTTTAGGAATATTTAGCATTTCAAAGTTATACTTATCTTCTTCTATTTCTGGTCCATCAACGACATCATATCCCATAGATAGTAACAATTCTTCTATTTCTTCGATGACTTTCTCTAAAATATTAGCACTACCAATCGGCGGTTTGGTACTAGGTAATGTAACATCAATTGCTTCGTTAACTAACTTTTTATTTACTATTTCTGTTTCTAATTTTTCTAGTTTTTTAGTGTATTCTTCAAGAAAAAATTGTTTTACCTCGTTGACATTTTTTCCAAATTCTTTTTTTTCATCATTAGGTAATTCTTTGATTTTAGCATTTAATTCAGTGATTTTTCCTTTTTTTCCTAAATACTCTATTTTTAAATGATTTAATTCTTCTAAATTGTTAACTTTTTTGAATAATTGTTCTAATTCCTTTTTTAAATTTTTTATCTGATCCATATTTCTCCTCCTATTTCTATAAAACAAAAAAAAAGGAAATACCAAAAGGACGAATTTTAATCCGTGGTACCACCTTTTTTTATAACAAACAAGTTATACACTTTCTAATCAATAACGAGATTAACCGTTAAAACTAAAGGGTGAATTCATATAGATAGAAATTATTAGTCTTTCACCTGACACTAATTCTCTATTTAATTTCTATTTGTGCTATATTACTACTTCCTTGTCATCGTTTTATTTTCCATCACTGAATACTATTATAGTATGGTAGTTTTAAAATGTCAATTACTTTGTAGATAACAAAATTAATATTTACTTTTGATTTACTTATTTAACAGTATTATAGCAATTTAAAAATTTTTTTATACCACTAGCCAAAAAGAACACTCATACGAATGTCCTTTTTACTTCGATTTACCTTTTTATACTAATTCTAAGATAACCATTAATGCGTTATCTCCACGTCTTTCTTCTGTTTTAATAATTCTAGTATAACCACCAGCACGTGTTTCATATCTAGGTGCTAATTCATCAAATACTTTCTTCACACATTCTTCATCATTATGTAAAAATGCTAAAGCAAGTCTACGTGACATTAAAGTATTCTTTTTACCATAACTAATCATTTTATCAAAACATTTTCTTACTTCTTTTGCTCTAGTTTCAGTAGTTGTAATGCGTTCATTTAGAATTAGTTGTTTTGTTAAAGTA
>CAYOCA010000099.1:0-4186 GCA_964402345.1 uncultured Muribaculaceae bacterium
GGATAAACCGCTAGATCCTAAGTCTAGTGCGTCTGCCAATTTCGCCACACCCGCATTTTTTTAATGGTGGACCCTATAGGACTCGAACCTATGACCGCCCGGTTATGAGCCGGATGCTCTAACCAACTGAGCTAAGGGTCCCTTACAGGTAATAATATAACATAAAATACCAAACTTATCAACTATTTTTTTGGATTTTTGCTACATTTGATAACTATTCGCACCAAATATATGTTAAATTCTTAGTTTTATTTGCACCTAAAATATGCTTTTCTTATCTTTAACATTTTTATTTCCTTTGAAAATTTTTATACAATTTTTTATTTGATTCAATTAGCAAAAAAAAGCACTTACTACCATTATCAATAAATAGTCTTACCTAAACTCTGATACTCATCAATCAATTTTAGACATTCTTTCTCATCTATTTGTTTTATTACTAAGTTTTCTCCTTGATTTCCATTTTTTATAAAATGATAAATAAAATCATCTCGAAATCCAATTTTTTTTGCAGCATCTAAATCAGTTCCATAATAAACTTCATGAATATTTGCCCACATAATTGCCGATAAACACATAGGACAAGGATACCCTGTAGCATATAACACACAACCACTTAAATCATATGTTCCTAATTTTTGAGATGCTTCACGAATTGCATTCACCTCAGCATGTGCTGTTGGATCATTATCCTTTAACACTGTATTAGATGATATTGCTATTACTTCTCCATTCTTCATAATAACCGCTCCAAAAGGTCCTCCATAACCTTGAAGCATTGTTTTTCTAGCACAATCAATTGCATATTTCATAATCATAACCATCACTCTTTCTTTAAAAAAACCAATGTACATCCAAGATTCCTACCATCTAATCGATATGAAGAAACTTTTTTATTTCTAGATAATGCCTCATGAACAGCATTTTTCACAATACCAGTACCAATTCCATGAATAATCAAAATTTCTTGATATCCTAAACAAAGTGCCTCGTCAATAAAATCATTTGTCATTACCCTTGCACTTTCACGATCAAATCCATGCAAATCGATCTTTGGCAAACGATCTAAAAAGATATCATCCACTTCCACTTAAAACACTCCCTTTAAAATTCTTATCTATTATAACACAACAATTGGTAACTTTACAACTACTTTTGTCCCCTTTCCTAACTTAGAACTATAATCAATACTACCATTATGAGCACGAATAATTTCATTTGATAAACTAACACCTAGACCACTACCTTTCACTTTCGTGGTAAAAAACATCTCTTTTACTTTACTCAAAGTATAATCATCCATACCACTTCCATTATCTATAACCTCAATATAGTACATATCCTTTAAAATATGTGTAATAATATGAATCTCTCCTTCATCATTCATAGCTTCCAAACTATTTTTTACTAGATTAATAAAAACTTGTTTTAAACGATTATAATCCCCTTCAATATAAATCTCATCGTTTAATAATCTACAATCAAATTGAATATTTTTACTATGAATTAGTAATTGAAATTCTTCTTCAATATCCTCTAACAACATATTAATATCAATAATTTCTTTATCGACCTTAATCTTACTAAACTCCATAAAATCACTCATAATATCTAAACTACGATTTAACTCTTGACGAATAATAGGAATATATCTTTCTAACTGATCATGATTATCAATATTAAGCATATCTAAATAACCCTTACAAACAGCAATAGGATTTTTTACCTCATGAGTAATCTTAAACAAGGAATTTTTAATTTGTTTATCCTTTTCTAATTCAGAAACAGTTAAATGTAAAGATGTAATTTGATCAGTAAGTCGAAATAAGTATAGTAAACCAAATGGTAAAATATAAAACAATAACATCATGAAAATAATTTCTAAAAAAGAACCAAACTCACCTTGTCCAAAAGAAAAAAAATACTCAAATGAAACAAAAAAGCCTTGTATTATCGCTATAGAAATAATAAAAGTATCTTCTTTCCAATTCTTTTTCACATAATAAAGATAGACAAAAAAATAACTAGAAAACTTAAATAATAAAATAACAATAGATGCAGAATAGAAAAAATAAGAATAAATTACTACAATTAAAGATAAAAGAACAGCTACCTGTGATTGTTTCTTTAAATATGCTACAATGATAGGCAAATTAGAAAGTAATAAAATAAAAGCATTATTTTGAATATTTCCATACTTAAAACATAAATACATAGAACTAACCAGTGCTACATCTGGTAATAAATGATTATATTTCTCGCATTTCAATTCTCGGTAACAATTGTAAATAAAATAAATTAGCACTGGAAACACCATTAAAATAAGATTCAAACCAATATCTTTTAAAATATTCATATTATTCCTCTTTTCTAAAAATTATAGTACTAGTATAGACTATAATTTTAAAACATTTTGTCGAATCATGTCGAATATTTAAAAATTTGCACGAAAAAAAGAAGTAATAATACTTCTTACTTTAAATCATCCATATATTTTTTTAATCTTTTTGCATCTTTTCCAAAAATAATTTTTAATTGATCTTCTATTTCAACAACACCTTTGGCTCCTAATTTCATAATTACTTCTTTATTTGCTTTTGTAATATCTTTTAATGTTACTTTAAATCGTGACATCTCAACTTCCGTATCAATAATATTATCTTTTCCACCAAGACAATCCACTAATTTATTAATTTCTAACTTAAAATCTTTTTTATTTGCTCTAATAACTGCTAAAAATATAATTAATAGAACTACAAATATAATAACATAATGTATTGGTTGCATTTCTCCTCCTCAAAGTAATTATACAATATATTTTTCTTTTTAACAAGTTTTTTACTTAAGAGTATAAATATACTGATTATTTCTAATTTTAATTTCTAACCAAATATTGTTAGCATTTTCTATTTCTTTATCCACTACTAAATAGAGCCCTTCCTTATAGTTACCAGGTGTCTTATCATTAAATACATACGATGAGTACTCGTTTTCATCAATCTTATATTTAAGGCTAGCATATCCAGATAAAAATGAATAGCTGGATAAAGAGTACGGAAAACTAGAACTCATAACAAGATGTAAAATAATTCCTTGTGTACTTGAAATAGCTAAATTTCCAGTATATGCCTCCCCCATTACTTCATATTGATATGCATAAGAAAAACTATTCTGTAACTCATAAGATTGAATTTGTAAATATCCACTCCTCAAACTAGAGGAAGTTAAATCAAGTTTCTCACCTATTTTATAATTTTTTGCATCAGATAATTCATCCAACAAAACAGGACTTAAAGATACTGTTTTATTACCAGCATAAATCAATTTCATCTTTCCATCAATGTCATCATTTGAAATATTATAAATAAATAAAAATGTTTCTGTATTACTTATTTGTTCTTTTTTATAAGCATAACCTAAATCAATAAAATAGGAAGAAAATTTACTACTACTAGAATAACTATTATGATTCACTTCTAAAATAAGATTACTAGTATTTAACTCTTTCTTTCCTTGATTAGATCCGATATTCATTCGAACGATTACAAAAGAAGTATCGGTTGTGGTAATAATTTGATTATCGTATCCTCGATTCGTAATATAACTGTTTAATACTTGAAAAGTAAAACTATCAGTAGAAAAAAATTCATTTTCTTTGTACACTTTATCTATAAATTCTATTTTTATTACATTAGTAAAAACAACAATTGCAATCAAAACAACCACAATGATGTTAATAAAAATTTTGTTTTCTAAATAATAATACTTAAATTCTCGGAAACCTCTATGAGCTTTTCGTTGAAGATGAGAAGTATTTCCTAAAGTAAGTTCTACTTCCTCTTCGTCACTAACTTCGATATTTAATTCTTCTAAATCTTGGACAAAATTAAATTTTTTAATATCAAATCCTAATCCACGTATTAATACCAGCACAATAGAAAAATATTGAAACCAAATTATAATATTCAAAAAATCACGATATAAACGTAAAGTTTTTGCTTCTAGTGTAGAAATATAAATTGTTTCAAGACCTCGATAAGAATTTTGAATAACAACAGCAACGACTAAATACAAGGCAATTAACAATAAATAAAGTAATCTGGGTTTTTTCTTATACCGCATTAATGCATAAACAATAAGACATATAATAATAGATAAAACAATAGCAATAATATAATAATTATTA
>CAYOCA010000100.1:0-4174 GCA_964402345.1 uncultured Muribaculaceae bacterium
TTTCATTTTGAATGTCAATAACTGTACTTTGGGCGTAGCATTGGCATATAAAAAAAGAAGAGAAATAAATTGCTATCTTATACAGTATTTCTTTACTTCAATGGAATTTACTGCTATACTTTGATTGGAGTGAGAAAAAATGAATCAAGATTATTATAATAAATTAGCTGAAAAGTTATATCAATGTGTTAATAAAAAAGATTTAGGAGAAATATTGGAAAGAGAATGTTGGCAATATGCTGATATGTTATGTGAAGATGTTTTAAATCCTGAACAAAAGCAACAAATTGCCATTATGGCTGAAAATTTATTAAGCAAAATTAAAGATGTACCTAATATAAATCATGTGACTGGTGAATGGAGTAGGTAATTATTTGCCTATTTTCTTTTTTTTTGATATAATGAGGTCGCTAGAGGTGAATTTTTATGAAAATTAATAGTGTGGAGTTTATAACTTCTGCTGTTCGTAGAAGTCAGTATCCAGAGGATCATAAGACTGAATTTTTATTAGTTGGAAGAAGCAATGTTGGAAAAAGTAGTTTTATTAATACTTTAATTAATCGGAAGAATTTAGCGAGAATTAGCTCTATTCCAGGTAAAACACAGACATTAAATTTTTATTTAATTAATGAAAGTTTTTATTTGGTGGATGTTCCTGGTTATGGTTTTGCAAAGGTTAGTAAAGTTTTAAAAAATAAATTTGGTTTAATTATTGAAGATTATTTGAAAGAACGAGATAATTTAAAGATGGTATTTATGTTGATTGATTTTCGGCATAAACCTACAAGTGATGACGTTTTAATGTATGAATATTTAAAATACTATCAGATTCCTGTTACTATTATTGCTACTAAGAGTGATAAAGTTTCTAAAAATAATTATGAAAAAAATAAAAAAATAATTCGTGATACATTGAAATTAAAAGAAGAGGATGGATTTATTTTGTTTTCTACGGTTACTAAAGTTGGAAAACAAGAAGTACATGAGAAAATTGAGAAAATAATAAATAATTAGTTTTAGAATAGAACCAATTTTAATGATTTAGAATACATTACAACGGGTGGTAATGGATGATTATTCAAAGAGTTGAGGATGTTTTTTTAGTTAAAGTTTTTAAAGAGTATTTACCAGATGATTTTGATATTATGGAAAGAGAAAATATAAGTGATTTGTTTCAAGAAATTTTGTTAAAATTAAAGAAAAAATATCAGATTAGCGGTCTATTGGATGTTGAGGTGTATATGAATCAAGACTATGGTATGATTATGGAAATAGAGAATGTTTTTGATTTGGATTATTCTGATGAGATAGATGTTAGTATTCATATGCATTTAGATTCTATCTTCTTAATGGAAGTTGAGATTGAGGATGTAAAAAATCAGCAGGAAATTTATTATTGTAATGGAAAGTTTTATGAGATTTATCACGGACTTCAAGATAGTAATGTCATTTATAAAGATTGCTTAGCATTAATAGAAAAAGGAATTCGAGTTTGTTAGAAAGAAGGGATTTTGATGAAGATGCCGACAGTTTGTTTAGTTGGAAAACCAAACGTTGGAAAAAGTACGATTTTTAATCGATTGGTAGGTAAAAAGATTTCGATTATAGAAGATACACCTGGTGTTACAAGAGATCGTATTTATGGAGATGTTCATTATGGGGATTATCATTTTCATTTAATTGATACAGGTGGTATTGATGTGGGAGATGACTTGTTTCAAGACGAGATTCGTGTTCAAGTTAGTATTGCTATTGATGAGGCTGATGTGGTCGTATTGGTTGTCGATGGAAAAGAAATGTTAAGTCAGAATGATTATGTGATTCGTGATATGTTAAAAAGGGCTGATAAGAAAGTAATTGTCGCGGTAAATAAGATTGATAATCCAAATCGGATGGATAATATTTATCAGTTTTATGAGTTAGGTTTTGAAGATGTCATTGGTGTTAGTGGAGAACATAATTTGGGAATTGTTGAATTGTTGGATAAAATTGTCAGTGATTTTATTCCGATGTCTGATATTACTTATGGTGATGATAAAATTAAATTTTGTATTATTGGTCGTCCTAATGTCGGGAAGAGTAGTTTGGTAAATGCTCTTTTGAATGAAAAGAAAGCGATTGTTAGTGATGTGGCGGGAACGACTAGAGATGCGGTAGATACAGAATTTCGCTACGAGGGAAGAGATTTTGTAGCAATTGATACGGCTGGTATGAGAAAAAAAGGGAAAATTTATGAAAATATTGAGAAATATAGTGTTATTCGGAGTATGAAAGCAATTGAACGTAGTGATGTTTGTGTGATTGTGATTAATGCCGAAGAGGGGATTATTGAGCATGATAAACATATTGCTAGTTACGCACTAGAAGCTGGTAAGCCAATTGTTTTAGTAGTGAATAAATGGGATACAGTAAGTAATAAAAATGATATAAAAGGATTTACGACTTTGATGAGGAGTGAGTTTCAATTTTTATCTTATGCTCCAATTGTTTTTTTGTCAGCACTTACTAAGAAGAGAATCCATACTTTGATGCCTGAGGTGATAAAGGTATATGAAAATTCTTTGAAGGAGATTAAAACAAGTGTGTTGAATGAAGTTATTAGAGAAGCTGTTTTATTAAATCAACCTCCTTCTTATAAGGGAAAGAGACTGAAAATTTATTTTGTAAATCAGAGTGGGACAAGACCTCCTAAATTTACAATGCATGTGAACAGTAAAGGATTAGTGCATTTTTCTTATGAAAGATATTTGGAGAATAAAATAAGAGAGAATTTTGATTTTGAGGGGACTCCGATTATTATTCAATTTAAGAATAGGAATGAAGATTATTAGATAAGGAGAGGGGTTTTATGGAGAATGAATTTTATTTAAGATATATTCGTTTTTTGAAGGAACACAGTCTTTATAAAGAAGAGGTGTTTCAGTATATTTATAATCAGGCTTTGTTGTTTGATTATTATTTGGAAGAAGAGGGAAGAAATTTCATAGGGTGCTTTTGTATATATAATAAAAAATATTTAAGTAAAATTAATATTTTTGTTCCTTATATTGTGGATTCTAAAACAGTTTTAGTGAATATTCATGAATATGTCCATGCTTTTCTTCTTTATTCTAAGTTGGGGACAAAGTACAAGGTGAGTATAGATCAGGAAGTTTTGCCGATATTTTTTGAAAAAGTTTATATGTTAGAGTATCCTAGTTTAGAATTAACAGAATATAAAAAATATTTGAATCAATTAATTAAAGAAAACGACTTAGAGTACCATATTGCTTTGGAATTACAGGATGAATTATTAAAGAAATATAAAGTAGGTATGAATGTTCATAGATTAGATAAAAAGGTAAAACGATTGGTAAAAAGAAAAGAATATAATTTAGGAAATATTAATTAATTATAAAATGACTCTTACATATAATAATGTAGGAGGTTTTTATGGCATTTAGCGATAATTTTTTTAAGAAAATAGAGAAAAAGACAAATGTTGATAAGGAGACTATTTTGTCTTTAGCAAATAAATTACAACAAGGAAATATGAAAGATGAAGGTACTTTAAAAGAGGTAATTCAAGATATTTCTCGAATTACTGGAAGAGAAGTTTCAGAGGAAAAAGAGCAAAAGATTATTGATACTATTCTTTCTAATGGAGTTCCTAAAAATTTAGATCAATATTTGGGGGAAGATGAAAATTAGATGTATTTATTGTATATCTAATTTTTATATAGGGAAGGGTTTGGTATTAAATAGTTATCCACATTACCTGTGGGTAACTTTTTTTATGAAAATAATTATTTTATTATTAATAAATATTTTATAGTTACATAGTATTAATTAGAATAAGAAAAGAGGTATGTAATGGAAAAAATTGATGTGATTAAAAGTATATCAGAAAGATGTGGTGGAGATATCTATTTAGGGGTTGTTGGGGCGGTTAGAACTGGAAAAAGTACTTTTATAAAGAAATTTATGGAGACTTTAGTGATTCCTAATATTCAAGATGAGTATGAGCGTAAGAGAACTTTAGATGAGTTACCCCAATCAGCGGCTGGAAGAACTATCATGACGACAGAACCAAAGTTTGTTCCTGCGACTGCGACAACGATTCAGGTAGATGATTTTACAGCAAATATTCGAATGGTAGATTGTGTCGGTTATGTGATAGATGCTGCAAAAGGTT
>CAYOCA010000101.1:0-4117 GCA_964402345.1 uncultured Muribaculaceae bacterium
GTATGTTAATTATGTGGATAAGACATAATGTTCGCGGATTATATCACTTTTTTGTTTTATCCTCATAAATAAAACCTTCCATATTTAGTGCAACTATCATTTATCAAATAGTAACGATTAAAAAAAATCAATTTAAGGGTTATTAAAACATTCCCCAATCATTGATTTATTCTTCATTATACTATTAACTGTTATGTTGTAATTTGACATTCATCTAAACGAGTCATTGTCAAAGATTCTTTCTTTAAAATTCTATCAATAATTTGATTTTCTAATTTAGAATCTATTATTTTATCAATCTTTCTTGCTCCATATTCTTGGTATTCAGAAGCAGTAACAATATCTTTAATTAAACTATTTTGATAAGTTAAGTCAGGATATTTATCAGTTAATTTTTTTAATTTATTTTTTACAATAGTTGTAATATCCTTTTCACTTAATTTGTTAAAGGTAATGATAGTATCAATTCTGTTAATTAAAGATGTTGGAAATTTTTGCTTTAAAGAACTGCTGATAGAGGTTTTATCTTTTTGATTAAAACCTACGGTATTTTCTTCAAATCCTAAATTTGATGTCATGATGATGATATTATTATTTAGATTAATGGAATTATTTCTTGAGTCTTTGATTGTTCCTTCATCTAAAATTTGGTACAACAGATTAATTACTTGAGGACTCGCTTTATCAATTTCATCTAATAAAATAACAGCAGTTGGTTTTTCTTTAATTTTATCTAAAACAGTATTATTGTCTTGGTAGCCAATATATCCTGGTGATGAACCAATAATTTTGTTAATTGCTGTTCCATCGGAATATTCACTCATATCAAGACGAATTAGATTGTTTTCTCCCATTAAAAATCTTGCATAAGTTTTAGCTAAATTTGTTTTTCCAACACCAGTTGGTCCCACAAATAAATAAGATTTAATCTTATGATTAGAGTAGCCTAGTTTTACTTTTTTAGTAATATTAATTAATTCTTGAATAGCCTTGTCTTGACCTATTATAGAAGAAGTTAATTCTTTTTCTAATTTATGAATATTTGAAAGATTATCTTTTATAATTTCATAAACAGGAATATTAGTCTTTAAATTTATAACATTAGCAACATCTTCTAAAGTAACTGTTTTATTAGTATTTTGATAGTTTAATTCTAATTCATTCATTTTGGAGGTTAATTTAGATTCTTTTTTTAGACAAGTATAGGCGGTTTTGATGTCATTATCTAATATTAAAGAGGTTTTTTGCTTTTTTAATTTTTGAAGTTCTTGTTTTAGGGTTGTAATTTCTTTTTGATGTTTAGTTTCTTTAATACTTACCATAGAAGATACTTCATCTAAAATATCTATGGCTTTATCAGGATTATGTCGATCAAAGATGTATTTGTTAGATAACTCTACTATTGTTTTTATCATATTTTCAGGAATAGAAACGTGATGGTAATGTTCATAAATTGGTTTTAATTTTTCTAAAATATTTATTGTAGCACTAGTATCAGGTTCTGTGATTATTACTTGTTGAAACCTGCGTTCAAGAGCTTTGTCTGTTTCAATGTATTTTTTATATTCACTAGTGGTTGTTGCTCCTATACATTTTAAGGTGCCTCTTGCTAAGGCGGGTTTTAAGATATTTGAGGCATCAATTGCTCCTTCCGCCCCTCCTGCTCCCACTAAAGTGTGAATTTCATCAATAAAGAGAATAATATTTCCATCTTCACTTACCTCTTTGATGATTTTCTGCATGCGTTCTTCAAATTCACCACGATATTTTGTCCCTGATACAACAGTTGCCATATCGAGAGTAATAATTCTTTTATCTTGAAGTGGATAAGGAACTTCACCTAGAGAAATTAAATTCGCTAATTCTTCGACAATAGCTGTTTTCCCAACTCCAGCTTCTCCAATTAAAATAGGATTGTTTTTCGTTCGACGACATAATATTTCTATTAGACGTTTCGTTTCTTTCTCACGACCAATAACTGGATCTAATTTTTTATTTTTAGCTTTTTCTACTAAGTCGACACCCAATTCCTCGATTAACATTTTTCTTCTTTTTTTCTTTTGTTTCTTGATTAATTTTGATGCGAATTCATCATATAAGTCCTCAAGATCAATATTCATACCTATAAAGATTCGAATAGCGATTCCTTCGCCTTCTTCAAGTAACGCTGAAAATAAGTGTGCTGTAGTAACTTCACCGTTATTGTTATCTTTAGCATCTAATAAAGCATTTTCCATGACTTTTTTTAATAATGGTGTATAAAGAAAGAACTGTGTTTTTTTGGTTCCTTTTCCTATTACAGATAGAATTTCAGTTTTAAATGTATCATAAGTTAGACCATAATCGGCTAACTTTTTTGATAGTGTATCTTCATTTTTTAAAATAGATAAGACTAAATGTTCGGTTCCAATATACGGATGATTTAAATTTACCATTTCACTTTTGGCATTTAATAAAATAAACTGGGCTTCTTCATTAAAGTTCCCTAGCATAAATATTTCCCCTTTCATTTTATTCTATGTTTATTGTGTGTTATTTTTTACTGTTTTAAACATAAAATATACGACTTCATAAATTAATTTTATTTTGTAGGTAGTGTCTATTATAAATATTTTTAGTTTGTATAGGGAAAAATTTACTCTTTGGCATATACTATTTTAGGTGATAATATGGTTGTAAAATCTACAGATAAAGAAATAGAATTGTTAGCTCGCTTAATGAGAGCAGAAGCTGTTGGTGAGGGAAATTTAGGGATGTTGATGGTTGGAAATGTCGGGATTAATCGAGTTTTGGCAAATTGTCTTACGTTTAAAGAAATTGATACAATTAGTCAAATGGTTTTTCAGTCACCTGGAGGAGTATATAAGTTAGTACAACTCGTAAGGAGTTGTATTTTAAATGAGTTATTGTATAAATCTAAAAAAGAGAAAGAATAAGCCATTTTGCAAATTATTAAATGAAGAAATATCATTTTCCCGTTGTTGGGAATGTAATAATAAAGAATATAAAAATGATATCAAGATATCAAATTACAATCAAATAAACAACTCTGCGTTACATCATCAAAATACTGCAGATCACTGCAGAAAAATAAAAAAAGAATCAAATAAACATAGAAAAGCAGATAAGAATAGATTTAGTATTATTATAGAAGATTTATCAAAATGCTGTGTGCCAGGTTGTGATTGTATAGAGGGGATTCAATTACATGAGGTATTTTATGGAGCATATAGACACGTTTCTATTAGGTATGGTTTAGTAATACCTCTCTGCTCTTTTCATCATACAATCAGAGAATTTGCTATTCACAATAATAGAGAAATGGATCTATATTATAAGAAATTAGGACAAGCCATATTTGAGAAAAAATATTCTCATGAATTATTTATGAAAGAGTTTAAAATTAATTATTTAGAAAAATATAAAAAGAACTAGTTACCTATTGATTCTAGTTCCTATTTTTATAAAACTAACTTTTTTTGAGAAATTTCAAAAAAACTATTGACTGACCGACCGACCGTATGATATAATTAATTTGTAAATGAAAGAAGGAAGCGTTTATGAGAACTAGAGAATGGTTAATTGGTAAAAGAAAAGAAAAGGGGCTAACTCAAAAAGAATTAGCCTTAAAACTAGACGTATCAGCATATACAATTGAAAATATCGAACAAGGAAAAAGACGCGGTTCGGTTAACACATGGAATAAAATTGAAGATTATTTTTTGAAAAATGGAGGAGAATTAAAAATGAAAAAATGCGAAGATATAAAAAATTATTTAGAAAGAAAAGAAATTAAAATTACTGAAGAGGAGACAGATGATTTTTCTTTAGGAAATTATCTTAAACAATCAAAAGAAGAAACTATTGATTTAGAAGATGGTTACTTATTCTATATAATAAATAAAGAAGAAATTAAATGTTATATTAGTTTAGCAAAAAGAACCGATCCAAATGACATTAATGATGAATATTTAGATGATAGTTACTTTGATGGATACTTTTCAGTCAATACTTTGGATAATTTATTAAAATTATTGAAATAAAAAAAAGAGGAAACTGATTAGTCAGAATCCTCTTTTTATTATCGATAGATTTAATAGGTAGATTTATCCATCCC
>CAYOCA010000102.1:0-4039 GCA_964402345.1 uncultured Muribaculaceae bacterium
CAATAATACTTATTAACCCCCATATTTAACATAGTATCTGGAATAACATAATCATCTCTTTTGACAACAGCGGATTTTCCCGTTCTTACTCTAGCATCATGCAAATTTGGTAAATTCATTGATATCACTTCCTACTTCTTTTTCTACTTCTTTTTTTTTCACATTTTTTTATTTTAATTAATTTTTCAATAGATTGCAATACCTAAATATTTTTTTCTATCTATTCAAAATTACAAATTTTAAAATTATAAATTATTTCTCCCTTTTCTTTGACTTAATCAAACCACGATAAGATAAATAATTATACTGATTAGCAAATACTTCATTAGACCTTTTCTTATCATTTAAGTACCTAACCATTTCTTTTACCCGATATTCCCATATAAAAATGTTTCTTTCCTCTAAATGTTCTAAAAATAAAAATTCATAAATTAAATATTGTCCAAAACTATCAGGATATCTTCTTGCAGGACTTGTCGAGTGAGAATAACACTCTAATTTTAGTCCAGTATGAAAAACAGGTTTATCATGATAAGTTGCTTCAACATAACTATTTCTTAAATGATACAGAAAATTTTTATCTTGGACAATCTTTGTATCTAATTTCTGGATTTTAGAAATTTGTTCTTCCATAAACTCATTACTCGGCATCATTAATTTTCGATAAATAAATGGAAGAGACAATTCTTTAAAATATTTAGCAACACTATAATTTACTAGTATCATTGCTTCATGCACAATATTCGCGGAAGGAGATTGATCAATTTTCAAAGATTCATGATTCTTTTCAAAATAAATCATATTTTCATAAATTCGATAAATCTCCTTCTTTTTATTTTCTCCTCTTCTTTTATTAGAAAATTGGTATAACCAAATAAGCATTTGATCTAAAGAGCTATTTGTTAAATTACTAAAATGATTATCCACTTCTTCATAACTCATTTTATGATGAACTCTAATTTTTCCTTTGACAATTTGAAAACTATTTTCTAATACCTCAAAATCAGGACTTAATCTAAAAATATAAGTAATTACATTACGATTATTATTTGGAAGTAAAGAACAAATATTATCACTAACATATTCAGGATATAATGATATTTTTCTATCTCTTAAATATAGAGTCTCACCTCTTACTTTCGCTTCTTCATTAGTAATCGATTGATAAGGTATGAAAGAAGGTATATCAGTAATATGAATGTATAAAGTATACGATCCATCTAAATTTTTTTCTATAAATAAAGCATCATCTAGACATTTATCTTCTTTTCCATCAATTGTAATACATTCTTGATTCGTAAAATTTACTCGATTTTGAGAATCCATCATAAATGACATCAATTCCTCTAAAATGATATTGGGAAATTGAAATTTTATGCCATACTTCTCTTCTAATTTTTCAGTTGTAATAGAAAACTCTGGATCTAGCAATTCAATTACTTTAATAATATGTTCTTTATATATGAGTTTTGACTGACGAATAATTCTTAAATAATTATCTTTTTCTTTTAAGATTAATCGACCTAGTTTTCCCTTAATAAACAAAAGAAGTACTTGATAATAATAATCTATTTCTTCCATATTTTTTTCCTCTAAGTAAAGATATTTTTTTAAAACAATGGTAAAAATATTATCTCCTTCTTTATTTTTACTATTTAAGCTATTGGGGTACTGATTTAAAAGTTCTTCGACCATAAAGAGATTTTGTTCTTGAAAAATAAGATACTCTAATATTTTGATTTTATTATTTTTGATATCGGCTGTTACTTTTTGATTTATTTTGGTTAAAAGATGTTCAATTCTAGCATAAGGAGTATGAATAAGAAGTTTTTGTTTTAAAGTCCAATGATCTTCAATTTTATTTTTAAAATCGACGATAGGACCAACAAGTAGTTTTAATTCCTCAGTTGTTTTAATATCTAATAATCGCTCTAATAAATCAATAAGATAATCAGCTCTAGTTTGATTTTGAGGATAATTTCTAATTAAAGAAAATAGAGCATTCATTATTCCTTCAACTGTTTCTTTAAAATTTAGTTCTAAAAAAACAATAACTTCATCTAAATCATTTTCAATATCTAAAATATATTTTTTAACATTTTTACTGGTAACATTATCCATATTACTTATTCCTTCCTACTAGTACTTATTTCTCATCAGGTAATTCTTCGGTTCTTAAAACAGATAAGAAAGCTTCACTAGGGATTTCAACATGCCCAATTTGTTTCATTTTCTTCTTTCCTTCTTTTTGTTTTTCAAGAAGTTTTCTTTTACGAGTAACATCTCCTCCGTAGCACTTAGCAAGAACATTTTTTCGCATCGCTTTAATATCTGCTCTAGCAATTACCTTACTACCAATGGTCGCTTGAATTGGTACTTCAAACATTTGTCTTGGTATTAACTTTTTCAAATTATCGACAATAATTCGTGCACGGTTGTAAGCAAAATCTCTATGAACTATGACACTAAGTGCATCAACTACTTCTCCATTTAAAAGAATATCTAATTTAACTAAATCACTTGGTTTATTACCAATTATATCGTAATCCATCGAAGCATAACCTTTAGTATAACTTTTTAATTTATCAAAAAAATCATAAACAATTTCTGATAAAGGTAATTCATAATGAATATTTACTCTTTTTTCATCAATGTATTCCATAGATAAGTAAGTTCCTCTTTTATTTTGGCAAAGTTCCATAATACTACCAACGTATTCATTAGGTACAAAAATACTTGTTCTGACAAAAGGTTCTTTAATTTCTTTTATTTTTACTCTATCTGGAAATTCACTAGGATTATCAATATAAATAACTTGATTATCTGTTAAAGTGATTTCATAAATAACAGAAGGAGATGTTGTTATTAATTCTACTCCAAATTCTCTTTTGATTCTTTCGACAATGATTTCCATATGTAAAAGTCCTAGAAAACCGGTTCGAAACCCATTACCTAAAGTAGTGGAAGATTCTGTTTCAAAAACTAAACTTGCATCATTAATTTTTAATTTTTCTAAAGATTCTCTTAAATTAGGATATTTCTTGGAATCAATAGGATATAATCCACAGTAAACCATTGACTTCATTTTTTTATAGCCAGGTAGTGATTCCCGACAGGGATGATCTGCTAAAGTAATGGTATCACCGACCTGAACATCACTAATGTTTTTTATACTAGCACACACATATCCAACTTCTCCTGCTGATAAGGAATCAGTTTTTTGAATTGCGGGAGTATGAAAACCTAATTCTGTTACATCATAAACTGAATCAGTCATAAACATCTTAATACGAGAATGATTAGTAATGGTACCAGATACTACCCGAATAAGCGCTACTACTCCACGATAGGAATCAAAATAACTATCAAAGATTAAACATTGCAAAGAATCATTTTGCTTTGGTTGGGGAGATGGTACTTTATTAACAATAGCCTCCATTAATTTATCGACACCTGCTCCTGTTTTTCCACTGGTAAAGATAATATCCTCCTTTCGGAACCCGAAAGTATTTACTAACTCTTGCCTTCGCAGTTCTGGTTCTGCATTTGGTAAGTCAATTTTATTTACAACAGGTATAATCTCTAAATCATTTTCTAGTGCTAAATAAACATTAGCAAGAGTTTGTGCTTCAATTCCTTGAGTAGCATCTACTACTAAAATAGCTCCTTCACAAGCCGCTAAGGAACGGGATACTTCATAAGTGAAATCGACATGTCCAGGTGTATCAATTAAATTCAAAATATAATCTTTATAATGAATTCGTACAGCATTTAATTTAATAGTAATACCTCTTTCTCTTTCAATATCCATATTATCTAGAATTTGTGCTTTCATTACTCGTTTATCAACAGCATGTGTATACTCCAAAATTCGATCTGCTAAAGTACTTTTACCATGATCAATATGAGCAATAATACTAAAATTTCTAATTTTTTTTATGTCCATCTTTACTCACGTTCTTTCTTTAAAATTATAACAAAAGAAGATAGAAAATACAATGAATTTCCTAAAGAAAAAAATTTAACTAAAGAAAGAATT
>CAYOCA010000103.1:0-4029 GCA_964402345.1 uncultured Muribaculaceae bacterium
TTTATTTAAAGCATTTTTTCTTATAACTTTACATTATTTATAACTTTACATAATTTCCACATCTTCTTATTCCAACTAATATTTTAATAAGATCACTATCATAAAATCCTCTAATTCTAGATAAATAGTTTTCCCTTTTAATCATTTTAATCACCATATAAATCATATATTATTTATTATGATTTGTCAAGTTATTTCTCATTTTAGAAATAACTTTTATTTTTTTGACATTTATTTCACACTTTTACATATCGTTTTTGGTAGCAACAATATTAAAAGTACTTCCTGGTTCATAACTAGACCAAATTGCAAGATTACGATTGATTTCTTCAACACTGTAATCTTGATAATTATTAGGATCAAATGCTGGTCTAGATGCCATACCCAAAATTTCTCCAGTAGAAGGATCGATCGCTAGAGACCATGCACCATCAGCCTGATATTTTTCCATAGCATTATCTAATTCTCTTTCTATTGCTGTTTGGATTTCATAATTAATCGTTAATTCAATATTCATTCCATCGGTTGGTTCTACATAATTTTCTGACATCATTAACTTTTGCCCTTTAGCATCACTATAGTATTGAATCGAACCAGCAGCACCTGTTAAATATTCATCATATTGTAGTTCTAATCCACTTAATCCTTGATTATCAATTCCTACGTATCCTAGAGCATGACACAACAATTTATCATAAGGATATACTCTTTTTGACTCTTTAACTAAATATACTCCTTCATAATTAAGACTATCAATAGCGTCAGCTTTTTCATAATCTAACCTTCTTCCTTCTGGATGGACTCTTTCTATTGAAGACTTCTTAAAGATATGTTCCCGAATTGCTGAGACATCACACTCTAAAATATTAGCTATTTTAAGAGCAATTTCTTCTTTTTTATCTGCATCTATTTGATTAGGAATAAAAACAAGCGAAACAGTAGTTAAATTATCAGCGATTACTACACCATCACTGGTACTAATTGTCCCTCTATCTGATTCGATAGGAAGATTTCTACTCCATAAGTTATTCGCGTATTGATTTAATTTTTTATAATCAATTACTTGAATATAAAAAACTTTACCTATAATTAAAATAAAACAAAATATCACTAATAATAAAATAATACGAATTCTTTTATGAATAAATTTAGAAAACATTAGAATCACCTAATAAAAACTATTAATTAATAAAAGATTTATTACTTTTTATCTTATCTTTGTTAATAATATACTTTAATTATAAATAAGTAAAAATAATAATTTTAAAGGAAACTAAAACATTCTTATTTAACTCTTGTTAATTGTTATTTGATAACGACTGTTTCCTCGATATGAACCATCTTCAGCAAAATCATTATCATCATATGTAAATACTGTAACAACAATTGGAGAAATAATTTCAGCTATTTTTGTACTTGCTGTTAATTTTATAGAAGTAAATCTCGTTTCTTCTGTTACTTCCTCTTCAGTAATATGATCATACCAACCATCATCTTGATGAATATCATCATACAAATAAACTTGAATATAATCAAAAAAACTTTCTACATCACTAGGTTTTAAAATTGTTTTATTTACTTCTAAAGAATTAGTTGTAAATTGAATCTGATAACCAATTTTATAAGAATCAATATTAGAATAATTTTGATAATATTGATTCCAAAGATTCTTTTGATTACTAGATGCAAGTAACTCTTCTTGAGTATAATATGTTTCTAAAGACACAATATCTGTATACATTGTCAAATCACTATCATAAGTATTAATTAAACTTCTACTATTGTTTTGATTTAGATATAACCCTAATTGAATTGGATTGTCATCTACATAAGGTTCGACAAAGTTTTTTTCTTCATCTTTTTGAACACTTTCTTCTTTTTTTTGTAAGTTTTTTTTAGTGTCTAAAATAGAACAGCCACTTAAACAGAGTATGCAAAAACATAACATAACTATTTTAAATTTATTTTTCATTATTACTATCACTTATCTCCTTTATAATGTAAATAGGTCTTTTTTTAGTTTCTAAATAAGTATTAGATAAGTATTGCCCCATGATTCCCATACAAAATAATTGAATTCCACTTACCATGAAGATAATACAAACGAGACTTGGCCAACCACTTACAGGATCTCCATAAAGTAATGTTTTAATAATAATCACTAAAATCATAATAAAAGAAATAATACAAAACAAAATTCCAATCACTGCCGATACTACTAAAGGAACGGTAGAAAAAGCGGTAATTCCATCTATTGCATAGATAAATAATTTCCAAAAATTCCATTTTGTCTCTCCTGCTACCCGATTTACGTTTTCATATTCTAACCATTTTGTTTCAAAACCAACAAAATTAAATAATCCTTTGGAAAAACGTTTATACTCTTTCATTGAAAGAATAGCGTCTACCATTTGTCTTGTCATCAAGCGATAATCTCTAGCTCCATCCACCAATTGAACTTTACTCATTTTGTTCATTATCCGATAAAACATTCTAGCAAAAAAACTTCTAATTGGTGGTTCTCCTTTTCTAGTTACTCTTCTTGTCCCCACACAGTCATAGCCACTTTCTATATAAGAATACATCTTTTCTAATAAAGAAGGAGGATCTTGTAAATCAGCGTCCATTACAGCAATGTAATCTCCTTTACTATATTCTAATCCAGCATACATTGCTGCTTCTTTTCCAAAATTTCTCGATAATGAAATATAACGAACTCGTTTTTCATTTTTAGAAAAATTTTTTAAAACAGTTAATGTTTTATCTTTACTTCCATCGTTAACAAAAATAAATTCAAAATCTAAGTTATTCATTTTCTTTGCTATTTTACAAATTTCTTTATAAAAATATGGTAATGATTCTTCTTCATTATAACAAGCAACTACTACTGATAATAGTTTTTTCATCGTTCACTTCCTGACTTTCTATTACATATATCTTTTTTTCTTTACCTGTAACATAATTATAGCATGAAAAAAGTTTGTCTACAATCAAATAATGTTTAATTCTTATTTTTAAATTAATTTTTATATTAATCTATAACAATAGTACTCAAAATATCTGTTAAATACTCATCTGTTAAAGGTGTTTTACTCATAAAAACAAACACATATCTTTTATCATTTTTTAATATAGTAACTTCTTTGGTATTATCTTCTAAATTAAATATATAACCTTCATAATCACCATTAATTAAAGTTACACTATCTGTTGTTGGTATAATAAGCGAAATCATAAGTTGAATACTATAATTTTCTTTCATTTTTCTTACACTGGTGAAAATATTACTTTTGGTAAATTTATGTTTAGAAAGATAATTGAATAATTCTATATCATTGTTAATATTATTTTTTTCTAAAAAATCAGTTAAGTTAGTAATTTTTTTATCTGTTCCAATGAAGTCTTTATCCATCTTTAATAAATTTACATAAGTATCAGTAGATAGCATCCAAAATACTTTAATTGTATTATTATTTTCATCTTTTAAGACTAATTTTAAAGAAGTTCCTATACTAGTATCTGGATCTAATTCATTAAAATCTTTAAAATCATTTCTAATTTTCATATTTTGATACTCAAAATAATTATTATCTAAAACTTCTTTATACTGAAGGGTGATAGTATTACTTATATGAAATTGTTCTACAAAATCGTAAAAGTCTTGAGAAATAGTTCCATCTACATCATAATAGTATAAATTAAATCCTTTGTAACCAAAATATGCAACTAATAAGACTATAAATAATAAAAAATATAATAATTTCTTTTTCATGGAAACTCCTTTCTATTTAAACTCTTTTTTATTTAATATAAATTAAACTACAAAATTTTTACGATGTCAATGCTATCCTCTTTGAAAAAATATTGTTATCTTGTAATAAAAAAATAGTTTATATAATATAAGTAGTAGAGAATTTAGTTTACAATATAAAAATAGTAATTACTTTACATAAATTATAATTCACTAATCAAAACTTTTTGTTTTCTCATTCTTATATAAAAACAAATACAAGAGATAAATATAATAAA
>CAYOCA010000104.1:0-4004 GCA_964402345.1 uncultured Muribaculaceae bacterium
GCATATAATATTATTGAGTGGTACTTAGAAAACTTTAGAAGCTCTAAGTCATTTAGACCTAGTTTTCTTAATTTAGAAGGCTAGGTATTTTTTTTAAGGTTGTAATATTAATTAGCAATAATTTCCAATTTCGTTTACCTATGGACATTTTTTGTTAACTTTATATAAAATAAAACCTCGAAAGACTAAAAGTGCAATCTGTTCTATACATTTTGAAAATGAAATATGGGTTCTATTTAGGGCATCATATGGCAATAAAAATTGAGTTTCCGTTTCTCACTTCTTAGAACCTAATTTTTTATACTGTATTTATACAGTTCACGCTACACTTTCTTTATTCTTTTATTTATAGTGCAGTTTAAAAAAACTGTTTAATCAAGGAGGTGAAAGTCTCTTTTATTTTAGTTATAGCTGAGATCAAGAAAATCCTTTCATTTTTTGACTTAAAAGACCTTAGAAAACTACAGATATAATACCCTTAACTATGTTTAGTTTAAAAATTATCCGTAGGTAAGATAATTTTTAGATAGAAATTGTGATGATTTGTCATAATTTTTTTCTTTTCATTCAATGTTTGTAGTGTTATAATAGTATTACCTTTAGAAAGTGTGTGAAAATTATGAAATTAGAAATTAAAGATTTGACAGTAGAAATAGAGAAAAAAATTATCTTAGATCATTTTGATTTGAATATTGAACCAGGAACGATTCACGCTATAATGGGTCCAAATGGGGTTGGCAAAAGTACCTTATCTAAAGTGATAATGGGAAATGATAGGTATCATGTTCTTTCGGGAGATATTCAAATAGATGGAGAAAGTATTTTAAAGTTAAAAGTAGATGAAAGAGCTAGAAAAGGAATTTTTTTAGCAATGCAATCGCCAATGGAAATTGATGGAGTTACGAATCAAGATTTTTTAAGAACAGCAATTAGTCAGATGAATAATGAAAGAATTGGTTTGTACGATTTTGTAAAAAAGTGTGAGCGAGCTACAGAAGATTTAAAAATGGATCCTGATTTAATTCACAGAAGTCTTAATGTTGGTTTTAGTGGAGGAGAAAAAAAGAAAAATGAAGTATTACAAATAAAGTTATTACATCCTAGTTTTATTATTTTAGATGAGTTAGATAGTGGATTAGATGTAGATAGTTTAAAAGTGGTATGTGAAAATATTCAAGCATATAGAAAAGAAAATCCTGATACTTCTTTACTGATTATTACCCATTATTCTATGATTTTAGAGTATTTGAAACCAGATTATGTTCATATTATCGGAAATAAGAAAATTGTTAAAACAGGTGATTATCATATGGTTTTTGATATTCAAAAACATGGCTTTTCTAAATATATTTTAGACAATGATAATTGTAAGGATGAATGATGATGAATAGAATAATAGTAGATAGAAATAGATTGGAAAATTATCAAAGTGACGCTATTTCTATTCAAAATGGTAGGATTATTTTTTATAAAAGTGGGGATTATACATTAGAATATTTAGAAAGCGATTTTGTTAAACTAGATATTATCATCTTAGATCAAGTTATGGTTAAATTGTTCGTCTGGAGTGTCGATCAAACTCTTCAAGTTGATGTTCATTATAAATTAGGAAAATATAGTAATTTAATATTATTTCAATTTTATTATAATAAATTTGTTAAAGAACAAGTTGTATTTGATTTAGATGGAGAATATTCTAAAATAAGTAGTAATTTTTCTAGTATCAGTAAGAATGATGAAGAATATCATATTATTGTCAATCATAATCAACATCATGTTACTAGTGCTATTTCTAATAAATGTATTGGATTAGATAAGAGTAAAATATTCTTTCAAATTGATAGTGTATTAGAGAAGGGAAACACTGATTGTGTAATGGATCAAAATACGAGAATTTTAACTATGGGAGATGTTTTAGCAAAGATAGAACCTAATATGTTTATTGAAGAAGATAGTGTTGAAGCAAAACATGGTTCTATTATTGGAAGTTTTCAAGAAGAAGATGTTTTTTATTTAATGAGTAGAGGAATTGATAGAGAAGAAGCAATTATGCTATTAGTAAAGGGATATCTCTTTTCTAATTTAGTTGTAGATATGGAAAAAAGAGCCAAAATATTAGAGTGTATTCAAGAGATTGGGAGGTGATTTATGTGAATCGTGAGGATTTTCCAATGGTAAATCAAGATTTGATTTATTTTGATAATGGTGCGACGACATTGAAACCAAAGTGTGTCATTCAAAGTGTTTTAGATTATTATAGTAAGTATTGTGCTAATGCTCATCGAGGGGATTATTTGAATAGTCAAAAAGTAGATGCAATGTATGAAGGAGTACGTGAGAAAGTTCGTGATTTTATTAATGCTAAAGAGACAAGTGAAATTGTTTTTACAAGTGGAGCAACGGATGGATTAAATAGAGTGGTGTTTGGATATTTTGAAAAGCATTTACAAAAAGGAGATGAAGTTCTACTTACAGAAAGTGAGCATGCCTCTAATATTTTACCTTGGTTTGTTTTGAAAGATAAATTAGGAATTGTAATTCGTTATATTCCGTTAGATGAACAGCATGAAGTAACTATTGAGAATGTTTCTAAGATGATTACGGAAAAGACAAAAGTAATATCACTCGCGTACGTGACAAATGTCGTTGGTGATATTCGACCGATGAGAGATATTTGTCAGATTGCTCATAAACATGGAATATTGGTCGTTGGTGATGGAGCTCAAAGTGTTAGTCATATAAAAACAGATGTTAGGGTTGATGATATTGATTTCTTTGTCGCGAGTGCTCATAAGATGTATGGGCCTACAGGCGTAGGATTTTTATACGGGAAGTTTGACTTATTAAATGAAATGCAACCAATCCAATATGGTGGTGGTATGAATGCTATGTATTTAAGTGATGGTTATATGGAGTTAAGAGAAGTACCAACGAAGTTTGAAGCAGGAACTCAAAATATTGCTGGTGTGATCGGTATGGGTGCCGCTATTGATTATTTATCTAGTATTGGTATGAATAAGATTATTAAGCATGAACATGAATTGAAAGAATATTTAGTTAAGAAGTTAAAAGAAATAGATTTGGTGATTATTTATAATGAGGATACAGTAGGAGGAATTGTTACTTTTAATGTGAAAGATGTTTTTAGTCAGGATGTAGCTGTTTATTTGGATAAACATCATATTTGCATAAGAAGTGGTAATCATTGTGCTAAGATTATTGATCATGTATTTAATGTAAGTAATACTTGTCGGATTAGTTTAGGAATCTATAATACTTATGAAGAAGTGGATCAGTTTATTGAAGTGATGAAAAATAGTAATAATATTTGGAATGAGATATTATAAAAAGATGAATAGAAATATTTGTCTTTTTATTATGGTTTATAGTATTAGATAAGCTAGTTTTAATATCTAATTAGTTTATTTTAAAGTATTGAAGTAGTTTATATGCTATTATTTAATATGGATGGTGGTTTTTTGATGAAATATAGAAATAAAGGAAATTATTATATTAGAAATTTAGTTAGTGAGAATACGGGGAGAATTGATCAGTATTATTTTGAAAATAAAAGTTGTAATTTAGATCATATTTTAGAAGAGATGTGTTATGATATTGGAAGTTTATTACAACAATATCCTGGTGCTACTGACATAGAAGAAATTAATAGACTTAGAGATATTGCTTATTATCAGGCTAAGAATTTGTGTGTAAATCCAGAATATTGTTATCATTATTTTGGTAGGGAGCAATTTAAGTTTCAAGGAATTACGGTTTGCAATTTAGAGGAATCTGGTTTGTTTCTTATGAAAATGACTACTAATTTAGGAAATGATTATCAAAGAAGAGTAGATTTTATTTATGATATGGAAGAAAGTTTGCTTTATCCTAATAGGGTAGTAGAAGTAGAAAGAAGAGAAGGAATTGCAATTCAGAATAGTTTTAGTCCTAAAGGGTTAAGAAAGAAGAAAAATTATATTCACTATTAACAAGAAGAGTCTATT
>CAYOCA010000105.1:0-3950 GCA_964402345.1 uncultured Muribaculaceae bacterium
TGATTTAATACAGCAATATCAACAGGAAATTGATGTATTAGTTACTTATATGCCAGAACAGTTATCAAAAGAAGAAGTGAAAGCAATTATTGATGAAGCATTTACTAATGTAAAACCAACTTCTCCTAAGCAAATGGGTCTAATTATGAAAGAAGTTACTCCAAAGGTTAAAGGAAAGTTTGATATGGGTGAAGTTAGCAAAATGATTAAAGAAAAGTTAAGTGAATGATAAAAATTTTGTTTATATTATTGCTTTTTATGGATAAGTTAACTTTCATTAGATTAAGACATCTTTTTAAGTAGATTTCTTAATCTTTTTATATACAAGAAATTATCTCGATACTGTTTTATGACATTATTTGATTATAAAAGAAGAAGGTAGAGTGTTTTTAATGAGAAAAGTAGAGTTATTAAGTCCGGTTGGAAATAAGGAGATGTTTTATCAAGCAATTCATAATGGAGCAGACGCTGTTTATTTAGCAGGTACTCACTACGGGGCCCGCAAATTTGCTGATAATTTCCAAGATGATGAATTAATTGAAATATTTTCCTATGCGAGGTTATATGGAGTAAAAGTTTATGTAACTGTTAATACATTAATTTATGAAAATGAAGTAAGAGATTTATTAAAGTATGTTGAATTTTTATACCGAAATGGTGTGGATGCTATAATTATGCAAGATATTGGTATGATGAAGTTGATTCATGAACGATTTCCTAATTTGGAAATTCATGCTTCTACTCAATGTCATAATCATGATGAAGATACAGTAGCATTTTGGAAAAATTTTGGAGTAACAAGAGTTGTACTAGCTCGTGAGTTAAGTTTAGATGAAATAAAATCAATAGATATTGATATCGAAAAAGAAGTTTTTGTTTATGGTGCTTTATGTGTGTGTTATTCAGGTTGCTGTCTATTTAGTAGTATGAATGGGGGAAGAAGTGGTAATCGAGGTGAATGTGTTGGTTCTTGTCGACTTCCTTATCAACTCATTCAAAATCGTGATAATGTTTTTTTCAAAGAAAAATATTTACTTAGTACAAAGGAATTAAATACTTTAGATTATGTAAAAGAATTAATAGAATCTGGTATCACTAGTTTTAAAGTTGAGGGAAGAATGAAATCTCCTTATTATGTTGGCTATGTTACCAGGATGTATCGTAAATTAATTGATCAATATAATCAAGGAAAAATAGCAAAATTATCAATGCAAGAAAAAGAAAATTTAAAAAAATTATTTAATCGGGAATTTACGATGGGTTATTTATTTCAAGATAAGGATATTATGAATATAAATAGTCCTAATCATTTAGGAGTTCCAATTGGTAAGGTAATTCAAGTAAATCCGAAGAAAATTTATATTCAATTAATATCTGATAATCTGTATCAAGAAGATGGAATTAGGTTTCAAAATAGTAAACAAGGAATGATAGTTAATCGATTATATAATCAAAAAAATTTATTAGTAAATCATATTGATGCATGTCAGATTGCGGTTATAGATAATAAATTTAATCATCAAATAATTAAGCAAGATATTGTTTTAAAAACAATTGATCGTAAATTGATTCGAGAATTAGAAAATTATTCTTTAAAAAAAATCAATATTTCTTTTAAAGGCGAATTTCTAATTGGAGAGTCTTTTTGGATAGAAATAACAGATGGAATTCACAAAATAAAAGGAATGGGAGAAATAGTTGAGTCTGCAAGGAAAAGAGAAGTTACAGAAGAAGATATTATCAAGTGTCTCAATAAGGTAGGAAATACTCCTTTTAGTTGTAATGATATTTGTATTCATAAGGATAGTGGTATCTTTGTCAATTTAAAATCGATTAATGAAGTAAGAAGAAAAATTACAGAGGAGTTAATAGAGACAAGAAAGAAAAATACTAAAGAGGTTATTATTAACGATTCCGTGAAAAAGAAAAATGAATTTATGAATGATAATAGTCAATGTTATTTTAATGTATTAGTACGAACAGAAGAACAATTGAAGTGTTGCTTAAAATATAAAATAAATTCTATTTATGTTGTTGATTATGATTTATATTGTAAATACAAACACTTAAAAAATATTTATTATCGAACTGATAGAGTCATAAAGGAAGAAAAAAAGTTTCAGAATGATAAGCTTTTAGTGGGGGATTTAGGTAGTATTTATCGTTATCAAAAAGAAAATCAATTAGTTGGAGATTATTACTTAAATGTTACCAATTCTTATAGTGTTAATACTTTAAGACAATTTGGCCTTCAAAGAGTTACTTTATCAGTAGAATTAGATAAAGAGAAAATTCGTGATATTATGAAATTTCCTTATTTTGTAGAACTAATTATATATGGTAGGGTGGAATTGATGATAACAAAGTATTGTCCATTAAAGAAATGTTTTAATTATTGTAGTAAATGTATGAATAGTCAAGAAAAGTTTTATTTACAAGATAAAGTGGGAAATAAATATCCAATTCTAAGAAAAAGTTGTATTACTCATATTATGAATTGTCAAAATATTGATAAGCTAAAAGAGTTAGAAGAATATCAAAAAATGGGCATTCATTATTATCGATTAGAATTGTTTGATGAGAAAAGAGAAGATTTAGAAAACATTATGGAAAAAATTAATTTAAAGAAAAGCTATAATTGAAATGACATAAAATAAATTATGTATTATTCTACCATTTTACTATAAAAAAAAGAAAATTTTTTTGTGATAAGAAAACTACCAGATAGACTGGTGAATGTTTACTTTTAGGTTGCGGACAAAGTCTTCGGCATGTTATAATGTCCATAGTTAGAAGGTGATGTAATGTCTATTATAAAAGATTCTTTATATGGATTTGTAATAGGTGATGCTATTGGTGTACCAATAGAATTTGAAGATAGAAAAAAACTTATGAGTAATCTAGTTACATCAATGTTGGGATATGGTAGTTATGATGTTCCAGAGGGAACTTGGTCTGATGATACTGCTATGACACTTGCTACGATGGATTCTATTATTAAACAAAATGGAAATATAAATTATAATGATGTTGCTGATAGATTTTGCAATTGGTTAAATAATGCAGAATATACAGGAACAAATGAAGTGTTTGATATAGGTATAACAACTAAATATGCTTTAATGAGATATTGGTCTGATAAATCTGATGCTACTAAATGTGGTGGAACAAGTGTTAGTGAAAACGGAAATGGATCACTTATGAGAATGTTACCAATAGCTTTATATTGCTATTATAAAAATTTAAAAGATAATGAAATTTTAGATATAGTAAGAAAAGCATCATCAATTACTCATGCACATGAAATAAGTATAATGGGTTGTTATATTTATGTTAGATATATAATTTTTTTATTATATGGTAAAGATAAGTTGACTGCATATGGCATGGTTAAATGTTTAGATTATAATATATTTTCAAAGGAAACAAATGATATTTATTCAAGGATACTAAAAGAAGATATTTCAAAAATTGATTTAAGTGATATAAGATCGTCTGGGTATGTTGTTGAATCATTAGAAACGGTTTTATGGATAATACTTAATTGTAATAGTTATAATGAATCAATTATAGGTGCTATTAATCTTGGAGGAGATACAGATACAATTGGTGCAATAACAGGTTCTATTGCAGGATTATTATATGGTTATGATAAAATAAGTGATAAATGGATAAATAAACTTAGAAATAAGGAATATTTAGATAAAATCATAGAACAGTTTGAAAAATTATTTGATTTAGACGTGGAGGTTAAGAATAATGAATGATGACTTTTTTAATTATTTAGTTGCTACTGATGAATTAGATGACTTCTTAGAATATGAACCTAAATGTCCAGAATGTGGTAATAAACTTATAGAAATAGTTTACGGTATGCCAGAATCAGATATTATGGAACAAGTAGAAAAAGGTGAAGTATTTCTTGGAGGATGTATGGTAAGTGATGTTAA
>CAYOCA010000106.1:0-3809 GCA_964402345.1 uncultured Muribaculaceae bacterium
AATGATGTTTTCAAGATGAAATTAAGATTAAATATAAAAATGGAAAAAAATTGAATTCCTAATCTTGTATTTTAACTCTAGTAATGTTATACTTAAAATAGGAGGAGAATAGAGAATGGGAAAAGAAAAGACAAGAAAAAAAGAAGAATTAAATATTCCTGTTATGATTTGTTGTATTGTTGGGGTAGTTTTAGTTGTCTTTGGCATTTTGCTTTTAAAAGATGGGAATTTTAAATTAAACGTCATCAGTACCAAAGGAAGCGTAACTGGTGTTCAAACCAAAACAACGGCTGATGGAGTAGTAGAGACTCGTTCTGTCAATTTAAAATATACTGCAAATAATGGATCCTATAACGCTACAATTGATAATTATGGAGAAGATGTACAAATTGGTGATGAAATGACTCTTTATTATGATTTATTATCTCCAAGTAGTGTTAATAATAAAAGAAGTGGCTATATTGCTTATCTAGCAACAATTTTAGGTGTAATTTTAGTAATTAAAACAGGTCCTAGATTTATGAGAATCATTAAAGACAATTATTTATAAGAGTTTGACAAGTAACTCTTTTTTTTTGAACATTTTTATTGTATAATTTATAAAAAGAAAGAGGAGATATTCATGAAAAATAAAGCAATCACTTCCAGAGATGTAGATTTTGCTAAATGGTATACTGATGTAGTAATGGCTTCCCATTTAGCAAATTACTCTAATGTAAAAGGATGCATCGCTATTGAACCAAATGGATATGCTATTTGGGAAAAAATGCAAAGCATCCTCGATCAAAAATTTAAAATTACAGGACACGCTAACGTTTATATGCCATTATTAATTCCCGAAAATTTATTAAATAAAGAAGGAGAATTAGTAAAAGGATTTTCTCCAGAAGTAGCTTGGGTTACTAAAGGAGGAGAAAAAGATTTAGAAGAAAGAATGTGTATTCGACCAACTTCCGAAACCTTATTTAGCGATTATTATTCTAATACAGTAAAATCCTATCGTGATTTACCTAAAAAATATAATCAATGGTGCAATGTTTTAAGATGGGAGAAAGTTACCCGACCTTTTTTGAGAAGTCGTGAATTTTTATGGCAAGAAGGACATACTGTACATGAAACTAAAAAAGAAGCTGAACAAGAAACAAGAATGATTCTAGATATTTATAATGACTTTTTTCATAATTATTTAGCAATTCCAACAATTATTGGAAAGAAAACTGAAAAAGAAAAATTTGCTGGAGCAGAATATACCTATACATTAGAAGCATTAATGTATAATGGAGTCGCCTTGCAATCAGGTACAAGTCATTATTTTGGACAAAAGTTCGCTAAAGCATATGATATCAAATTTACTAATCGCGAAAACAAACAAGAATATGCTTACCAAACTTCATGGGGAGTAACAACTAGAATGATTGGTGCTTTAATTATGGTACATTCAGATGACAACGGATTAGTTTTACCGCCTAAAATAGCACCTATACAAGTAGTAGTAATTCCAATCGGTAAAAGTGATAAAGTATTAGAGGAAACAGAGCAAATTTATCAAAAGTTAATGAAATCTGATTTATCTATATTAGTCGATCGTAGTGAAAAAACACCAGGTTTTAAATTTGCTGAAGCAGAAGTAAATGGAATTCCTGTTCGAGTTGAAATTGGAGAACGAGATTTAGAAAACAATCAAATTACATTAGCAAGAAGAGACACTAGAGAAAAAATTACTATTTCTAAAGAAGAGGACATTATCAAAAGCATAAAAGAGTTATTAGATAAAATTCAAAACAATTTATATCAGCAGGCTTTAAAAAGAAGAAATGAAATGACCTATACTGCTACTTCTTTACAAGAAATGGATGAAATTATCACCAAACACCCAGGATTCATTAAAGCGATGTGGTGTGGAGAAGAGGATTGCGAGAACAAGATAAAAGAAATAAAAGGGATTAAATCTAGATGTATTCCATTTGATAATGAACAAGAACATTTATCTGACACTTGTGTATGTTGTGGTAAAAAAGCAAAGCATATGGTTATTTGGGGAATCCAGTATTAATGAAAACTATTCAAGTTCTTTTCCAAAAAATAGTAATAGTAGAAGTTATGTTTATAATATTATTTTTAGCGAAGAACATTTTTTCTGTATCAATTCCCATTTTTGATTTAGTAATAGATACTAGTCTAAACTATTTAACTCCATTTGCAATAATTTCCTTAATACTCTACGTTATATTAAGTCTTTTTAGTAACAAATTAGTAGAAACAATTTTAGGTGTTGTTTTAGTTGGACTAGTTCTTTATTATTTCATTAAATATATTTTATAAAAAGGATGTGTAGTAAATTGAAAATAAAAAATATAGATCAAGCTATCGAAGATGCTGAACAAGAATTAAAGGATATCTATGTAAATCAAGAAAAAATTGAATTTTATAATAGCAATAAAGTATTAGAAGCATTTAAAAATAATAATATTACGGAAACTTGTTTTCATATGACTACAGGATATGGTTATGATGATTTGGGTAGAGACAAGATTGAGAAAGTTTATTCGACTATTTTTAAAAGTGAGGACTCTTTAGTTAGAAGTCAATTTATTTCAGGAACTCATGCTTTATCTACTGCTTTATTTGCTTGTTTAAGACCAGGAGATACTATGTTATCTATCACAGGTAAACCATATGATACTTTAGAAGAAGTAATAGGTATTAGAGAGAATGCTAGTTCTTTAAAATCATTTGGTATTCAGTATGAGCAAATTGATTTAATAGAAAATGATTTTGATTATCAAAAAATAAAAGAAGTAATTACATCTAAAAAGATAAAACTAATTGAAATTCAAAGAAGCAAAGGGTATTCCACTAGAAAAAGCCTTACCATAGAAAAGTTAGAAAAAGTAATTTCTTTCATAAAAAAATTAGACAAAGATATTATTGTTATGGTAGATAATTGTTATTGCGAATTTGTAAGTACCAAAGAGCCAACCGAAGTGGGAGCAGATTTAGTAGTAGGTTCTTTAATCAAAAATTTAGGTGCTGGAATGGTATCAAATGGCGCTTATATTACTGGAAAACATGATTTAATTACTTTATGTGCTGAAAGATTAAATGTCGCTGGAGAAGGAAGGGAAGTAGGACCATCTTTGGGGATGAACAAACCAATTTTATTAGGATTATTTATGGCACCAAGTGTTGTTTGTGCAGCTGTTAAAACAGCAATTTTAACTAGTTATCTATTAGAAAAATTAGATTATGAAGTAGAACCTAAATATTATGAAGAAAGAGCAGATATTGTTCAAAATATTATTTTTCATAATAAAGAAAAATTAATACGTTATTGTCAAGCTATCGAAGCAGCAAGTCCCATTGACGCGAATGCTTTACCAGTACCAGGAGATATGCCCGGATATCTTGATCAAGTGATTATGGCAGCTGGTACATTTACACAAGGATCATCTATTGAGTTATCTTGTGATGGTCCAATAAGAGAACCATACATTGCTTATCAGCAAGGTTCTTTAACTTATGCTTATGGAAAACTTGCGATTAAAAATGCAATTCAAACTTTATTGGAAAGTGACGTTCAAAAAATAAAATAGAATGTTCAAGTAATTTAATAAATTTAAAAGAGTTAATAAATTTTATAAGAAAGGTTTAAAATTTAAAAAAGGAGTTATAAAAAATGAAATCAACTAACTTATCTAAAATTAGAAGAGATAAAATGCTAAAAACAATTGATGAAATAAAAAAAGGAATAACTGATGAACAAACTCTAACAAATTTATCAATGATTGAAAACGAACTTACTAAAAAGA
>CAYOCA010000107.1:0-3769 GCA_964402345.1 uncultured Muribaculaceae bacterium
GGGTCTGTAAATTCTCCTTACGTTGTTCAGTAAATTAAAGAATGATTAAAGTATCTTCTAACAAAAAAATCCTTGTTAGATTATCCTAATCATTCTTTTTGTATTCTTTTTTTAAACCTCTTGTTGTTAAATTACTAAAAAATATTTCTTAATATTAAAAAAAATAAAATTTATACCCTGAACCAGATTTTATCAATATAATTCAATAAAAAATACAAACACTTTTATGAGATTGACTTATAAATTTGTTCGTGATAGAATCAAATAAGAATAAAATTTTTAATAACAAAAGAGGTGAATAATTTTGAAATTACTTGTTCCAAAAATGTATCAAGAAAGTATTGATACAATTGATTATAAAAAATTAAAAAAAAATAATATAAAATGTTTATTATTTGATTTAGATAATACATGTGTCGGTTATCACGAAAAAGAACCTACAGAAAAATTAAAAAATTTGTTTTTTAATTTAAAAAAACAAGGATTTCATATTATAATTTTTTCTAATACCTCTAAAAAAAGATTATTACCCTTTCAGTCATTAGATGTAATTTGTCATCCTTCATCAGCTAAACCATTTCGTTATCACTTTAAAAAAATATTAAGAAAGTATCATTATCAAAAAGAAGAAGTATGTATCATCGGTGATCAATTATTTACAGATATTTATGGAGGAAATAAAGTTGGAATTATGACTTGCTTAATCAACCCTCTAACCAAAGAAGATTTTATTTTAACCAAATTATTTCGATTAATAGAGAATCATACATTTAAAAAATTAGAAAAAAAAGGATATTTAAAGAAAGGAAAATATTATGAATAAATGTTTAGGGTGTGGAATTCTTCTTCAAGATAAAGACCCTAATGCTTTGGGGTATATAAGATGTGTTAATCAAGAAATGTGTGAAAGATGTTTTAGATTAAAGCATTATGGTCAATATAAAAAAGTAACTTTATCTAATCTTGAGTATCAACAAATTATTGATACTATTCCAAGTCATTCATTAGTAGTATATATTTCTGATATTTTATCATTAAGTAAAATTCCTTATTCAAAGTTTAAAAAAGTTTTATTTGTCATTACCAAAAGGGATATTTTTCCTAAATCTGTAAAAGATGATAAATTGATTAAATATGTGTATAAACAAAATCCTAATCTTTTAGATGTAGTTGTTGTTAGTAGCCAAAATAATTATAATATGGATAAGTTTTATCTCATGTTAAAAAAATACGCGAATCATCAAGATATTTATTTCATTGGTGCTACTAACTCTGGAAAATCTACTTTACTAAATAAACTAATCCAGGATTATAAAGAAGAAAAGAATACTCAAGTAACAGTTAGTATGTATCCAGCTACGACCCTTGATAAAGTTCCTATTTCTTTTGAAAACTTTACGATTATTGATACACCAGGTTTAATAGAAGAAGGAAATATTATCAATTATTTAGAAAAAGATGTTTTAAAAAAAATTATTCCTAAGAAAGAAATTAAACCTAAAAGTTGTCAAATAAAAGGGTGTGGTAGTGTTGTAATTGGTAATTTAGTTCGAATTGATTATGAAACTACTATGAATAACAGTATGGTAATTTATACTTCTAATTTAATAGACATTCGTTTTGTTTCTAATAAAAAAGATTTTTTAAAAAATTTATCTTCTACTAAATTTGAGTTATCAAAAAAGAGTGATATTGTTATACCAGGACTTGGTTTTATTAAGTTTGTAAATCCCATTAAGGTTACGATTTATACCTTGAATAAAGTAACTCCTTATACAAGAGATAATTTAATTTAGAAAAATTTTTAAGATAAAATTTAGTTAATTTAAAAAAAGAAAACAGAATTTGTGATAAAATTAGTTGCAAGTGAAAATTTTAATGAGTTAATAAAAGGGGGGATAAGATGAATGTTGATACTATTAATGTTATTACACTAGCCTATTTAGGTGATGCAATTTACGAAGTTTATATTCGTGGTGAATTAATCAGAAATGGGACTATGAAAGTAGAAAATTTACAAAAAAAAGCTATAGAGTATGTTTCAGCGAAAGGGCAAGCCAAAATACTAACAGAATTATTAGAAAAAAGGATATTAACAGAAGCAGAAATCAATATTGTAAAAAGAGGAAGAAATTATAAAAGAAGTACACATCCCAAACATACAGATATCATTACTTATAAATACTCTACTGGATTAGAAGCTTTAATTGGATATTTATATTTATCTAACCAAAGTACCAGATTAGAAGAAATACTAAAACATATTGAGGTGAAATAATGTATATATATGGAAAAAATGTTGTAAGAGAAAAATTAAATACAAATGATAAAATTGCGAAAGTTTATGTTAGTAAAAATTTTCGTGATCAAGATATCCTTAAACAATTAAAAGAAAAACATCTTAGAATCAATTTTCTAGATAAACTTGCTTTAGATAGAAAAGTAGCCGGAAATCATCAAGGAATTATTTTAGAAGTAGATGAAATTGAAACGTATTCCTTAGATCAAGTAATAGAAAAAATAAAAACAAAACAATATCCAACTTTAGTGATGTTAGATCATTTAGAAGATCCTCATAATTTTGGAGCAATTATTCGAACTTGTGAAGCCTTAGGAATAGATGGAATAATTATTCCAAATGATAGAAGTGTTGGTATTACTGGAACAGTTGTAAAAACTTCAGCTGGAGCTATTTCTTATGTTTCTATTATTCGCGTGGCGAATTTAACTAGTGCAATTCAAAAATTAAAAAAGAATGGTTTTTGGATTGTTGGGACAGATATGAATGGAGAGGACTATACCAAACTTAATTACCAAATGCCGGTATGTTTGATAATTGGAAACGAAGGACATGGTATGAGCAAAATTGTAAAAGAAAATTGTGATTTTATCGCGAGTATTCCAATGATAGGAAAAATCAATAGTCTTAATGCTTCCGTATCTTGTGGAATTTTATTGTCTGAAATCGTAAACAAGAGGTGCTTATGAAAGAATATAGTGAATTAAATGATTATGAGTTAGTAAGTTTATCACAAGAAATGAATGAAGAAGCGAATACACTATTACATAAGAAGTATCAGCCTTTGATTCATAAAAAAAGTATTAAGTATTATAAATATTTGCACAATAAAGGAATAGAATTAGAGGATTTAGCTCAGGAATGTACTATTGGGTTCGAAGAAGCCATCAGGAATTTTAATCCATTAGATGACGTTAGTTTTTTTACGTTCGCTAATGTCTGTATGGATAGACAACTGATGAGTGAACTAGTAAAATTAAATCGAGATAAACACAAATTGTTAAATGAAGCAGTTCCTTTAGAGACAATTGATGAAGAAAATGATAGTTGTAATTTGTTAGATTTTATTAAAGATAATACTCATAATCCAGAATTAGGTTTGCTATCTATCGAGGAGTTTCAGGAATTATATGAACAAATTTTAGAAGAATTAACAACTTTTGAACAATGTATCTTTAAGTTAAAAGTACAAGGATTTCAGTATAAAGAAATTATTGATATTTTAGATAAAGATGATAAAAGTGTTTATAATGCAGTTCAAAGAATAAAGAATAAGATTAAGGAAATGAATTATAAAAATATATTATAAAGTTATGTAATGATTTTTTTCTGTTGTTAGAACATAAAACTATTTCTACAAATTAACGTAATTATCAAGATTATTAAAAAAGATTAGAACCTTCATATTTTTATTTGTAAAATAAAATTTTTTCAACTTTTTTCAAAAATTAGAAGTAATTTGAAAATTTA
>CAYOCA010000108.1:0-3660 GCA_964402345.1 uncultured Muribaculaceae bacterium
AGTATTTCTGAAATATTTATTGTCGAGGGGGACAGTGCTGGAGGTTCTGCCAAAAAAGGAAGAGATTCTATGACGCAGGCTATTTTACCTTTAAGAGGGAAAATTTTAAATGTAGAAAAAGCAAGATTAGATAAGGCATTAGGTAATGAAGAAATAAAGACAATTATTACTGCTTTTGGTACTGGTATTGGTGAATATTTTGATTTGTCTAAATTAAGATATGATAAGATTATTATTATGACCGATGCTGATGTTGATGGATCTCATATTAGAGTTTTATTGTTAACGCTTTTTTATAGATTTTTTAGACCAATAGTTGAAGCAGGGCATGTTTATGCGGCTCAACCTCCTTTGTTTAGAGTTATGCATGGGAAAACAAGAAAATATGTGTTAAATGAAGAAGAGTTAGATGCTTATCTTAATTCACTTCCTGAAAATGTTCGTCTTAAAGCTGAAATTGCCCGTATGAAAGGTTTAGGAGAGATGGACGCTGATGAGTTGAATGAAACAACTATGGATATTGAAAAAAGAGTTTTAAGGAAAATAACTGTGGAAGATTGTGTAGCAGCTGATTCAATATTTGAAAAACTTATGGGTGATGAGGTTGAACCAAGAAGAAGATTTATTGAAGAAAATGCTGGATATGTTCAAAATTTAGATATTTAGGGTGGTGGATTATGGAAAATAATAAAGATGAGTTAAATGAGTTAGTGGAAAGTGCTGAAGGTTCTGATGATGTTTCAGCAATTAGTGATGGTACTAATCAAGAAAATATGGTTAACAATGAAGTTAATGTTGATAAAGTTAATATTAATAGTAGTAATTTTAGTGGCTATTTTCATGAAAGAGATCGATTAGATCATAATAATATTGTTGATGAAGTCAAAACATCTTTTATGGAATATTCTATGAGTGTCATTGCTTCGCGTGCTTTACCTGATTTAAGAGATGGATTAAAACCTGTTCATAGGCGTATTTTGTGGTCTATGTATGAATCGGGTTATACACCTGATAAACCTCATAGAAAATGTGCAACTACTGTTGGTTATGTTATGGGACATTATCATCCACATGGTGATTCTTCTATTTATGAGGCGATGGTTCGATTAGCGCAGGATTTTAATCAGCGTTATATGCTTGTGGATGGTCATGGAAACTTTGGTAATATTGAGGGTGATGGAGCTGCAGCAATGCGTTATACAGAGTCAAGGTTAGCTAAAATTTCTTTAGAATTATTACGTGATATCAATAAAGATACGGTTGATATGGATGATAATTTTGATGTTACAATGAAGGAACCTAAGGTGTTACCTTCAAGATTTCCTAATGTTTTGGTAAATGGCTCTATGGGAATCGCGGTTGGAATGGCTACTAATATTCCACCTCATAATTTGGGGGAAGTCATTGATGGATGTGTTGCTTATATCGATAATCCGGAAATTGATACTGTTGGATTGATGCAATATATTAAGGGACCTGATTTTCCTACTGGTGGTATTATTTTGGGAAATTCTGGAATAAAAAAGGCTTATGAAACAGGTAGAGGAAGTATTACGATTAGGTGTAAGGCTATGATTGAAGAAGTTGGTAACCATAGTAATATTATTATTAATGAGGTTCCATATGGTGTTAATACAATGGAACTTAAAAATAAAGTTGCTGAACTTGTTCATAATAAGACAATTGAAGGAATATCTGATTATCATACCGATTTAAAAGATGGTGTAAAAATTACAATTACTTTGAAAAAAGATGCTAATCCTCAGGTAGTGTTGAATAATTTATATAAACATACTAATTTTCAAATTAATTATGGAATTATTTTTTTAGTTTTAGATGGACAGACACCGAAAACTTTAGGTTTAAAAGATATTATTAGTAAATACGTTGATCATCAGAAGGAAGTAATTATTAGAAGGACAAAATATGACTTAGGAAAGGCTCAAGATAGAGTTCATATTTTAGAAGGATTAAGAATTGCTTTAGATAATATTGATGAAGTTGTTCATATTATTAGAGATTCTGATAGTGATGATCAAGCTAGAGAGAGATTAATGTCTAGATTTGGATTAGATGAAATTCAGGCTAATAGTATTTTAGAGATGAGATTACGTCGTTTGACTGGTTTAGAACGCGAAAAAGTAGAAAAAGAGCTAGAAGAGTTATTGGTTAAAATTTCTGATTATAAGGCTATTTTGGCTTCTGAACAAAGAATTCTAGATATTATTAAAGAAGAAATGTTGGAAATTAAAAGAAAGTATAGTGATGATAGACGTACAACGATTGATATGACTGCTATTGAATATATTGAAGATGAATCTTTGATTCCTGTGGAAAATGTTATTTTGACTTTGACTAATAAAGGTTATATTAAGAGATTACCTTTAGATACTTATAAAATTCAGCATCGCGGTGGTGTTGGTGTTAAGGGTATGTCAACAAATGAGGAAGATTTTGTTGAACAGATTATTAATATTACGACTCATGATTATATTTTATTCTTTACTAGTGCGGGTAGAGTGTTTAGAATGAAGGGTTATGAGATTCCAGAATTTGGTAGACAGTCAAAAGGCTTACCTATTATTAATTTGTTGAATTTAGAAAAGAATGAATCTATTACGTCATTGTTGAAAGTTGAACAAGAAGAAGAATGTAAATATTTGGTATTTGCTACTAAAAATGGTTTAATTAAAAGGACTGAACTTTCTGAATTTAGTAGTATTAGAAATAATGGAAAAAAAGCTATTACGTTAAAAGATAACGATGAGTTAATTTCTGTTAAGAAAACGAATGGTAATAATGAGATTTTGATGGCTTCTTCTGGTGGTAGAATGGTTCGTTTTCATGAAAATGGTATTAGAATTATGGGACGTTCTGCATCCGGTGTTCGAGGTATTAATTTAGGTGAAGGTATTTTAATTAATATGGATGTTGTTAGTGATCATCAAGAAGTTTTGGTTGTTACTAAAAATGGGTATGGAAAAAAGACTCCTATTGAGGAATATCGTGTTACTAATAGAGGTGGAAAAGGTGTTAAGACATTAAACATTACGGAAAAGAATGGTGATATCGTTTCATTTGAAGTTTTGAATAGTCCTGATAAAGATATTATGATTGTAACTAATGAAGGTATTATTATTCGTATTGATGTTAACCAAATTTCAACTATGAGTCGTGTAACTCAAGGTGTTCGTTTGATTCATTTAAAGGATGGTCAATTTGTTAGTTCTGTTGCTGTTATTAATAGGAATGAAGAAGTAGATGACGGAGAAAAGAATGTCAGTAACGTCGAAGAAAGTTAACAAACGTTCGTTCGTGATAAAAAAAGAAAATTTTTTTCTTTTTTTTTGGAAAAAGAAATTTAGTTAAAATGTTTCACGTGAAACATTAATTCCACAGTATCTGTTTTCTTGTGGAAAAGTTATTTATTATAAGTTATCTAGTTTATGTTTCACGTGGAACATACATATTTTTTTCGTTATTATTACCATTACCTAAAAAAAATAATTATATGATCTGATGAATTATATTGGTTATTTTAGTATGTACTGATAATTAAGTGTATTATTTATTTGATAACTTGTTTCCATGTTCCACGTGAAACATTAATTCCACAGTACTTTTTTTATTGTGAGGAATAGTATTTATTGTAGTTTTATC
>CAYOCA010000109.1:0-3526 GCA_964402345.1 uncultured Muribaculaceae bacterium
CAATATAAGAATAATATTGTAACTGTTTTTTTACTAGGAATCGTTATTTGTACTATTCTAGAATATTTTACCAGTTATATTATGGAAAAACTCTTTAAAACAAGATGGTGGGATTATAGTAAAAGAAAGTTTAATTTGAATGGAAGAGTTTGTGGAGAAAATGCTTTATTATTTGGTCTTGGTGGTGTTATCGTTATCTATATTGTTCAACCATTTTTAGCGAATATTTATACTCATATTAATAAAACTTTTTTATTAATATTAACAATTGTTGCTTTTATCATTTTTCTAACAGATACTATTATTTCACTAAGTATTGTGAAACGTTTTAAAAATACCATTACCAGTATTGATTTAAAGAAAGATTCATCTCAAGATTTTTCTAGAATGGTACGAGAGACAATTACAACTAATCATAAGATTTTTCAGGAAAGATTATTTAGTGCCTTTCCAAACGTTGATTTAAAAAAATTTAATAATATAACCAATAAAATTAAAGATGAATTAAGGGGATTACAAAAAAAGTAATTTCCTTTTATTTTAAAATTAATGAGTAATTATTAAAGTTTATAAGTAATTAAATATCCAACTATTAATAAACCAAAACTCAACATAATAGAAATAGCTCCATGTACATGTGGAAGCAGTTTTACTACTAATAAAAAGATTGATGAACAAGATACACCTAAAATGAAAGAAAAGGTTTGCTCCTTATAGGAATGAAACAAATAATTGACTAGTAAAGAAATTATAATAATACCGATAAATAATCCAATAGAAAAAGGAATAGCAAAGGAAAGAGTTTCTTTTAATAGATAAGGATTTAAAGCATTACTGATAGTTACAATATAGCTATCATAGACTCCAATTAGCATTAATAAGGCTGTAGAACTAATTCCAGGTAAAACTGTCCCAATGGCCTCTAATATTCCTGATAAAAAGAAAATAAAAGTATCTATATAATTGTTTTTTACAATATAATTAGAATGAATATTAGATAGTGAGACAATACTCATTAAAAGAAAAGAAATAAGTATAATCCCATAATTTGCTTTTTTTTGTATTTTTCTACAAATTACTGGAATACCACCTAAAATTAATCCAATAAATAATGCCGTTGTATATAAATAATAATTAGTAATAAAAAAGTAAATTACTTTACTAAATAAAACAATTCCTAAAAGGATACCTATCCCCAGATTCATTAAAAAAAGAAAATGTTTTTTAGGATTTTCAAAAAAATTAGTAATAGCATAAATTGCTCGATCATAGAGATTAAAACTAATCATTAAAACAGCACCACTAAGTCCTGGTATAATTTTAGCAATTCCAATGATAATCCCTTTAATTAATTCATTTATATTCATACTTCAATATATGTATTTTATTTTAATATATGTAAAAAATTCTTTTTTTCACTTATCTTGCATATAAAAGTATTGGAGGATGATATGGAAGAACATTTTAGACAAAATGTGATTGATCTTGCGATGATACAGTTAGGTAAAAGTTATGTATGGGGTTCAGTTGGACCAGATGAATTTGATTGTTCGGGATTAACATTTTATCTTTTTAAAGAATTATTTAATGTTGATATTAACAAAGATGGTTATGGCGTTGGAGATACTACTAAGCAAATGACTAATAATATAGGTACTTTAAGACAATATAAAGAAGATGATTTGAATAAGAAAGATTATCTAAAAGATATTCAAATAGGAGATTTACTTTTCTTTCATCGACAATCTTTAGAAGAAAAACAACCTACCCCAACGAATCGTTATCCAGGACACGTTGGTATATATTTAGGAGAAAATCAGTTTATTCACGCATCATCTGATGAGGGGAAAGTTATTATCAGCGAATTAAATGACTATTGGTTATCTATTATGGTAGCAAGTAGAGATATTATTACTGGAATTCTTTAAAAATATTATCAGAATAAATAATGAAAAAAACTACGCTAAAATCTTAGAAGTAAATTCTTCTTTTTTTAGCGTGGTTTTTAAAAATGAATTAGAATATTAAGTCTATTTTGAATCATATAATTGTTTCTTCATCACATAAAAATGATAGTTATACTAAAGAGGGATTACTAGCATTTTTTTCTTTAAGTTGACAACATAAGAATATAATCGAAGCAATAACAACTAAAATACTACCTAAACATCTAAAATCACATATTGTTGTATCTTTATTTTGAAGATGAAAAAGTTTAGTTTTATTATATCTTTGATACAATATATAGCAATAAATTAAAAAAGATATAAAAACTGTAAAAGTAAAAATATTTTTAGCATTTTGATCTTTAAAATTGTCATTTTCCTGATAAAAGTCTTTTTCAAATTCATCGCCAAAAATATTTAAAACACTAAGAATGATAAATATTACCCAAATCCATTCATCAATTACTAGTTCTTTTATTTGATCATAATTATTCATATTAAATAATATGCGTATACTTTAAAGAAAGATAACAAGTTTAATATAAATTAATGCTTTTAAAGTAAAAATATTTTCGTTCACAATAGATTTATCAACCCTTTATTTATAAATATTTTAAAAGTTATCAATATATTCGGCAACTTTTCGGCAACCTATTATCAATGTTTTCGTTCACAATAGATTTCTAAAATTTAAAAATCATATTTTATAAAGAAAAAACGAACTTTAAAAGTTCGGATAAATTCATTATGGAGGGCCTAGTCGGATTTGAACCAACGATCAGGGAGTTGCAGTCCCACGCCTTACCACTTGGCTATAGACCCATTTAATTATCTATAAATAAATTAGATTGAGAAATAATCTCTTTCACATGAACTAATTTTAAACTATTAAAGATAAAATGTCAATCTGTTGACAAAAATTTGGGTGTAAATTTCATAATTCTCTTAACATCAACAATAATGAAAAATTCTTATTCTGTTTTAAAAGAGAAAATATACCTCAATAATTTTTTTATCTTTATGCATTCAATTTTTTTGTAAATACTTACCTAAATACCATAACTATCTTATCAAACAAAAGTTATATTGATTTTCAAAAACCAAATATATCTTTAACTAATATTAAACATATCATAATGATGTTACCTAAAAATATAAAAACCGTAAACAAAACCACAGATTGCCCCTAACACATGTCCAAAATGAGCAATATTATCCTTCTTAAATAATCCATCTTTAATTTCACTTACAATATAAAATAAACATATTAAAATAAAAGTAATAGGAATTTTCCCTGTTTCAAAATTAACAAGAGAACTTAATAAAATAAGCATATAAACACTACCACTAGCTCCTAATATTTTCTTCTTACTAAAAATACGATTCATAACTCCAGTGATGAATGCGGTAATAAGGAACATAATTAAAAGATTGATACTTCCATATTTTTCTTCAATCATAGGTCCAATTAAAAGAATATAGAGAAAATTATTGCGAAAATGATTCCAATCTTCATGACCAATAGCGTGAGTAATTAAACATATATAAGTTAAAGGATTTAGTAATGAAGTTCTTCCAGA
>CAYOCA010000110.1:0-3514 GCA_964402345.1 uncultured Muribaculaceae bacterium
TTGAGTTTAACTATAAATTATTATAATAAGAAAAAGCAAAACTTATTATAGTTCTGCTTTATAAGATGAATAATGCTAGATTATCTTTACGGATAAAACTTATATGATACTTACGAAATAACAGATAAATACTACTAAAACATATTTCTATCATTTAATCAGTTTTATTTTTCCCACTATAAATAATAAGAAAACAAATTGAGTTTTACTAACCTTTCTATTTCTTATGAAACACTTATAATTCTTCTTTACTAGGAACTATTCTTTTTGATAATGTTTTTCCAAAACAAACCTTTTTTTCGTTGTCCAAATCTAATTGCCCAGCTAAAATATTTTCTAAACTATTGAAACATTCATATCCTTTACAACTATGTAAAACCACTCTTTGGAAGGGTTCCTTATAACCACCATCACGTCTCCAAGACACTATCTCAGCTATATTTATTTCATTATTAATATAACGTAGTTCTAAATTAGATCCTGTATGTCGAAGATATCGCAAAACTGACGGGAAGTTATCCAATTGCAGTTTAGTAATATCAGCATCTGCTAACCAAACATATCCATCATAATCACCGTAAGTAACAAAAGAAGCATATATATGTTTTTCACGACTTACATTTACTAAAATTAAAAAAGCATATTCACTTATTTTTTTGTTTTGAGCACTTTGTTCTCTCACAAACTTAACCTCCTAATATACCCTGGCACTTCCGTACCAAATCTATCTTAATGAACACTTTAGTTCGAATTATTCTAAATGGCAGGGGATGAGAGAATCGAACTCCCAACTAAAGTTTTGGAGACTCCTATTATACCATTTAACTAATCCCCTAATTAATTAACACTTCCCTTTGACGTATCTATAATTTACCATATATTATCAAATTTTTCAACTACTTTGTAACAAAAAAAATAATATTTATTTATATTATTTTGTTGGAATCACATTATCGATAATTGCTGTTATATCAGCCCATTCTTCTTTAGTAGTAGGCTCTCCTAAAAAAGGATTAGCAAGATTGGGATCATAGATAGCAGCATAAAATCTTAATTTTCTATTTTGATCATACGTACCATCAGTATATACCACATAATTCTTATTATTCCTGTTATTCTTAAAAGTTAAAATAACATTATATTCTACCTTTGTTCCATTAGAAAGTACCGTAGATATAGTTTTTAATTCACTCATTTTCTTACTTCCTTTCCTCTAGTTAATTTTTTTATTAATTCTTGTCTTTCTGTATTAATTTTAGTTAATTCATTAGTTGTCTTTGTTTCTTGTTCAATAAATTTTTGAATTTCCTCTGTTCTTCTATTTGATAACTGATAAGATAAATTATTTAATTCTAATAATCTTGTATAGTCACTTTCTGGAATCATAATAGAAGCTGAATCAGTCAAATTTTCTTTACTAGAGGAAACTAAATTTCCAATAGAAATTGTTTTAGTATTTAAAATAGAAGTTAAATCTAAGTTAGTATTATTATTAAGATAAAAATTATAAATATGCCCTTTAGGTATACTTGGATTATTTGGTATATAATAAGTTCTTAAATCAGTATTCATATTCTCCTCCTATTCCTAATATAACCATTTTTTTATTATTTATTTGTTTTTTTTATTTTCTATGTTAAAATTGATAATGGAGGATTAAAAATGAAAAAAATATTCGTAATATTTATTATATTTTTATGTTTGTTAGGATGTTCCAATTCAAAAAATAACGATAATTCTATAATTAGTTATATTGAGGCAAAAGAAAAAATTATAAACGAAAATGCCATTTTATTAGACGTTAGAACAGAAGAAGAATATAATGAAAAACATATTGATGGTGCGATTTTATTTACTTTAGATACAATAAATGAAAATACCGTGGCAAATATTATTAGTGATAAAAAAGCAGTTATTATTGTTTATTGTCAAAGTGGAAATCGTAGTCATCAAGCATTAGAAAAGTTAAAAGAATTAGGATACACTAATGTATATGATTTAGGTTCTATTTCCAATTGGGAAGAATAATTTTATCCACAGAATTGTGGATTTTTTATTACCATAAAAACAAAAACCTCTACAAAATATATAGATTAAATTTAAAAATTGACTATTTATCCAAAATCATTAAACAGTTAAAAAGTCCATTTGCAAAGAGAAACAAAAAATAAAATGATTATATTATAAAGTATTAAATTTTATAATTAAAAAAAGTAAAAAAAGACACAAAAACTATTTAAACAGTCTCTTGTGTCTCTTTATTAATTATCTTTTTGCTTTTTGTATCAATGGTGCTATTTTACATAATAGCCATTTTTTCCCTTTTTCTCTTTTATTTTTCAAATGCTGTAAATGATAACATTAATCCACCTGTAGTATTAGCTTGGTCATCAGCATATCCATATTCACCAAATGTAAATACTACTAAGAATGGTACATCTCCAGCCTCTTTCTTTAATTGCTCATATACCTCTTGCATTCTTTCATCACCAATACCTAAACGGCGACCACCACAATGAATTAGCAAATAAGCTCCAGCATTTGGACATTTTTTCTTTAATTCTTTTAAAGTTTTTCCTGTAGAATTTACTAATTCATCAACACTAGCTTCCATTCTAATTACTGCTGTTCCTTCTGCTAAATTAGCTCCAATATTCATAGATTTATCATCATTACCATTCATTGGATGACGAATTGCTGTCAAATTTCCTAAACGATCCTTTACACCTAATGGACTCTGAATTGTTGTAACTAAAAGATTTCCACCAGATACTGCCTCATCATCTAGCCCTCTCCATTCTTTATATTTATCTAGTGCTGGTACCCCATCAATTTCCGCTAAAACTCTAGTACCATTTAATTTGGTAATTATTCCCATATCTTTAGTTTCATTGTATGCACCAGTATAAACAGTTGCAATATCTTTACCTGTATAGAAGAACGCTGCTACTACACCATCATTAAAGATTGTGTCATTGTAGAAGATTGACCATTTTCCTTCTACGGTATTATCAGCGGCACTTCCACCAAAACATGGTACTCTTCCAATAATATCTTGAATTCCTTTAATATATTCTTCTTCCTCAGCTGGAGATGCACTCATAAAGAAATAATCTGGTGCATAATCTAATCCTGCTTTTTCTAAAGCCTTTAGAGCTACTTCACGTCCTGTTTCTCTTGCGCTCTTTCCTTTAGCCATACCATAGCAAGCTACTGTCATATCCTCATCATCCAAAGTCAACATTCCAGCAGTTCCAGTCTCATCTACCATATATCCACCATCTGGAGTTATAATACCTGCTGATGAAGTACAACCAATGACATCTACATTTGGTAATACTGATTTAATTCCTTCCATAAATTTCTTTTGATCATAACCAACAGAATTAAATAGTAATCCAATTTTAGCCTGAATCCCTTCTGTAGAATTTTTAGCAGTTTCTACACCTGCTTCATAAGCATCTGCTATTTTACTATAACCTACTTTTGCTTTTAACATACTTTTCCTCCTTTT
>CAYOCA010000111.1:0-3478 GCA_964402345.1 uncultured Muribaculaceae bacterium
TTGCAAGTTTTTCAACAAACACGAATATGTTCCTGTATTTACTCCAAGATTGCAAGAATTTTGAACCACCTGTAAGAACGATTGTGCGCCATGCCCACCTGCTTTCCAGCATTTAATTCTTGCTCCATCAACAGTAACGGAACCTCCATCATAAAAAGTATCTTTCTCCAAGTCTACTACTCCTTCTTCTAAAGCAGCACTTAAAGTTACAATTTTGAAAGTAACCCCCAAAACTGATAACAAAATAATTACCATATAAATACCCTATGATCTAGTCATAATTCTTATTTACATAGACATTTATTTTAAAACTATTTCTTTGAAAATTAGATCTTCCTAAATCTACTGTGCCAATTTCCTTACTAAATATTGGTATGTACTTATCATCAAATGTAGAGACTGCACCGACACCAGTCGGAACTAATTTTTTCAATAAACTTAAATATATTTTTAATAATAATTTATGTCGATCATTATCACACTTTTTGATAATAATTGCTTCTAAAAATTTATCGACAAACTCATCTACATTATTCTGGTAATCAACTTGTTTTTTTATAGCATTATAAAGAAGTTCTATATTACCATAACTAGCTATCATTAATTTTCTTTCTTGTTCTAACTTACTAATTTTTATCTTTAAAGAAGATATTTCATTATTATATTTATCATTTCTATCTTTAAACTCAATATTACTAATACTTCCCTCCATATTTAACTCTAATAACTTTTCTTTTTTAGTAAGAAAAGTATTAATTTCTTTCTTTACTTTAGAAATTTCTTGCGTGTAATTATTATCTATTTTTAAATTAGAATAATACTCTAACATTTCCTTTATTATTTCATCTTTATTATAAAATACTTGTCCCATTAAAATTACAAAAATATTATTTAAGTCCGCCTCAGCAATTATAGGACTTTCACAAGCATCTAACCCATATTTAACATAATTACCACATGCCCACCTGGGTTTAGTACTCTTTCTTTGATTGGTCATTCTTTGATAAAAAACATTATGATCACTACAAAATATTTTAGCAGTATAAGGATATTTTCTCTCTATCCTTTTAGCGTTACCATTACTTGCTTTCATTAAGATACTCCGACTATTTAAAACTTCATTTGCCAAATTCCATAATTCTTCATTAACTATAACAGGTATATCCCCATCTTTATAAATTATCTGTTCTTCTTTCGGGATAGATATCCTTTTTTTAGTTCGATAATCAATTATTTCAGTAGTATGTCCACGATAATAACCTTTATATTTAGGATTTTGAATTATTCCTTTTAACGTATCTTTATCATAAATATTTCCTTTACAGTTATTTATTCCTTGTTTATGTAATTCCATTGCTAATTTATAAAAACCATATTTACCAGTTGCATATAACTCAAAAATCTTTCTTATTTTTTTTGCTTCCTCTTCGACAATAACTAATTTTGCATTTTCTTTCTTATAACCAGTAATGGAACTAGAACCTAAAACTCTTCCCTTTTTTATTGCTTCCTTATGTCCCCATTTCACACGAGAAGAAAGTCTTTTAACTTCTTCTTGAGCAACACTTCCCATCATGTTAAGAATAAACTCCGAATTAGGATCGTAAGTATTAATTCCATTAGACTGAAAATATACACCAACATCATTATGGAGTAATTCTTGAGTATATTTAATACTATCTGATAAATTTCTTGAAAATCTTGAAACTTCCTTTGTAACTATCAAATCAAAAAAACCAGATTTAGCATCTTCAATCATTTGTAAAAATTTTTTTCTCTTTTTAGTAGTACTACCACTGATTCCTTCATCAATATAACCTTTAACATAAGTCCAGTTTTTATTGGACTTTATAAAATTTTCAAAGAAAGATATTTGATTATCTAAAGAGTTTAACTGCTCTTCACTTTCAGTAGAAACACGAGCATAAAAAGTGACTCTTAAAGGAAGATTCGCGATGTTTTTACCTTTTAATATTTCTTCCCTCACTTTATAAAATTTCATAAAAATCCCCCCTTACTAACTTTTTATCTTTTTACGACAATGATTAATTTTCTCATAAATTATTTTACAGACTTCATCGTATTGTTGTTCTGTAATTACACCTTGATGATATAATTTTTTATTGATAATTAATTCGTATTCTAATACAGCTGTTCTTGGGATTTTCATCACAAAAAACACCTCTTTTCATAGAAGTGTATGATTTTTTTTAAAATATTATAACCAAATAGTTAAAGGTTAGAAATAGATAAGATTCACTCATTTTTAAATAATTATTTTTCTAAAAATCTCTGGCGATATAATTCATATTCAGGAATAAAATTCTTATTTTTAGAAGCATTATCTGGATAGTAAATATATTCTCCTGTTTCAACATCTATTAAACATCTAAGTTGTTTAAATTCTTCTTCCGTAAATGTTCCATCCACAAAAATAGTTTCGCCATCTTCAGCAAATTCAACCCAAGATAAATTTCCATCTACTACCTGTATCATCCAATATGTTCTATCATCTTTATTGAAAATTTCTGCCTCTATTTTGCTAAATGAAAAGTAAGAGTATTTTTTTTCTTTTGCTAATTTTAAAAAATCACTTTTTAAATTTTCATTTTCTTTAGCAATGTTAATAGCCTGTTGTCTGGAGATGGGATAGTTTGATTCTTCTACTGACATGTTCTCTAATTTCTCATCATCTTTAGACTCAATAAATTCTCTTATTGAATTATATTTACTTTTTGTTTTACTATTTGCCTTTTTATTTATTCTTATTTCATCTTCTTTAAAGCATTCATCCATAACATTTTCAAAATGCCAAACGAACTTGCGTTTAGAAAAATATTTTTTAATCATTCAAATCACCTCATTACCAATTGCATATGTTTTAATAAAAAAAGCTAACTAATTAAGGATTTTAATACCAATTCTTTAATTAATGAAGTTTTTAAACTTACTTTTTTATTTCCATTTTATAATTACTAGATAAACTATTATAAATCTTATTTAAAGAATTTATAATAGAGATTAATGTTTCATTGGTATCATATAACAATGCTTGTAAATGAATTAAAGTATCAATGTAAGATGGATAATATACCCCTACTTTATAAATTAAAAATAAAAGATCATCTTCATGTTGCTTATATTCTTCATCTTTAGCGAATTTTAGCATTTCTACAAATAAGTTTTCTAAATTTTGTATTTTTTCTTGATAGATATCATCGTATGTTTGTCCCTCTTCTAGTTTGATGTCATCATAATAGTAAGCATAATCTTTATATCCATCCTCTTCACTTATTAAAAAGTTATATAATCCTTTTAATTCTAAAATTATTTCGACATTATTTAATGCAATGGAGTCAAAATTATCATAGTCATTATCATTAAATACTTTTCTATAATTGATAATATCAAAAATATCTTCTAATTCTTCATGAAAGAAATTATAGTACTTATCCACTTCTTTTAGCAAAGTTTTAAA